>CAMNPM010000017.1 GCA_946548065.1 uncultured Prevotella sp.
GGGGAAGCAAGCGGGTTAACCCATCGAAAGTGTTAAAACCGCCGAAGTCAAGAAAAAATACATAGAAAGAGTCCCTTTTGTGTACACTGATATATTCTATCAGAGTGCAAAAATAAAGTCCCTTTTGTGTATATCGACAGCACCACCAACAAGCGACGTAGGCGAGGGCTGATAAGAAGTTTGCAAAAAAATGGACTGACTTTTTTGGTCAGTCCGTTTTTTTTTCGTACCTTCGCAGCCAAAATCCGTAGCCCTGATAGTTAAATGGATATAACAAGGCTCTCCTAAAGCTTAGTTCCGAGTTCGATTCTCGGTCGGGGTACCAGAAAGATACACAGCCAGAATCTAGGAAACATTTATTGGCGAAAGCATTATCCCACGGTGCCTTCGAGCGAGACGCTGAGCAGCTTCTGCGCCTCGACGGCAAACTCCATGGGCAACTTCTGCAGTACCTCCTTGGCGTAGCCGTTGACGATGAGCCCTACGGCCTGCTCGCTGGGGATGCCGCGTTGGTTGCAGTAGAAGAGCTGGTCCTCGCTGATTTTCGACGTCGTAGCCTCGTGCTCGAAGACCGCCGACGGGTTGTGTACGTCCATGTAGGGGAAGGTGTGCGCCCCGCAGTCGCTGCCCAGCAGCAGCGAGTCGCACGAGGAGTAATTGCGGGCATTGTCGGCCGTCGAAGTAGCGCGCACCAGTCCGCGGTAGGAGTTCTGAGAGTGTCCCGCCGAGATGCCCTTCGAGATGATGGTCGACCGTGTGTCGCGCCCCATGTGAATCATCTTCGTGCCGGTGTCGGCCTCCTGGTAGTTGTTGGTCACGGCCACCGAGTAGAACTCGGCCTGCGAGCGGTCGCCCCTTAATATACAGGAGGGATACTTCCACGTGATGGCGCTTCCTGTCTCCACCTGCGTCCACGACAGCTTGCTGTCCGCACCGCGCAGGTCGCCGCGCTTGGTCACCAGGTTCAGCACGCCGCCCCGGCCCTGCTCGTCGCCCGGATACCAGTTCTGCACCGTCGAGTACTTTACCTCGGCCCGGTCCATCACTACAATCTCGACGATGGCAGCGTGCAGCTGGTTCTCGTCGCGCATCGGAGCCGTGCAGCCCTCGAGGTAGGAAACGTACGAGTCGTCGTCGGCCACGATGAGCGTACGCTCAAACTGCCCCGTATTGCGGGCGTTGATGCGGAAGTAGCTGCTCAACTCCATCGGGCATCGTACACCCTTGGGGATATAGACGAACGAACCGTCGGAGAACACCGCGCTGTTCAGGGCGGCGAAGAAATTGTCGCGATACGGCACCACCGTACCCAGATACTGTCGCACCAAGTCGCCGTGCTCCTTGATGGCCTCGCCGATGGAGCAGAAGATGACCCCCCGCTCGCGCAGCTTCTCCTTGAACGTGGTCTTTACCGACACAGAGTCCATGATGGCGTCCACCGCCGTGTTGCCGCTCAGCGCTAGGCGCTCCTCCAGGGGAATGCCCAGCTTGTCGAAGGTCTTTTCCAGTTCAGGGTCAATGGCCGACGGAGAAGCGTCGGCCCCCCCCACCTTGCCATCGGCCTTCTTTGCCGTCGGATCGGCATAATACGAGATGGCCTGATAGTCGATGGGCGGCACATGCACGTGGCCCCATCGGGGCTCCTGCTGCTCCTGCCAGTAGCGGAAGGCGCGCAGCCGGAAGTCGAGCATCCACTCCGGTTCACCCTTCTTAGCAGAGATGAGCCGAACGACATCCTCGTTCAGCCCCTTCTCGATGATTTCAGTATGTACGTCCGTGGTGAAACCGAACTCGTATTTCTGTTCGGCTACCTTACGGACGAACTCATTACCCGGCTCACTGGCGGTAGCATTGCGCGCAACACTCTCCACAGAGAGAAATTTTTCACTCTTCACTTTTTCACTCTTTACTTTAGAGTTTCTGTTCTACTTCGATTTCTGTGAAGGTCTCGATGATGTCGCCCACCTGAATATCGTTGAAGTTGACCAGCGAGATACCGCACTCCAGACCCGTGGCCACCTCCTTGGCGTCGTCCTTGTAGCGCTTCAGCGCATCGATGGCGGCGGTGTGAATCACGATGCCGTCGCGCACCACGCGGGCCTTGTCCTTGGAGTGAACCTTGCCTTCGGTCACCAGACCACCGGCAACTGTGCCGACCTTCGAAATCTTGAACACCTGCTTTACCTCAATCTCACCCGTCACAATCTCTTTCTTCACCTTGTCGAGCATACCCTCCATCGTCGACTTCACCTCGTCGATGGCGTCGTAGATGATAGAGTAGGTGTTGATCTCCACACCCTCGCGCTCGGCCAGGCGACGAGCGTCGGCCGACGGACGCACCTGGAAGCCCACGATGATGGCATCCGAGGCTGAGGCCAGCATGACGTCGTTCTCTGATATCTGGCCCACGGCCTTGGCAATCACATTCACCTTCACCTTCTCCGTCGAGAGCTTGATGAACGAGTCGCTCAGAGCCTCTATCGAACCGTCGGTATCACCCTTCACGATGATGTTCAGCTCGTGGAACTCGCCCAGGGCGATGCGGTGCGACAGCTCGTCCAGACCCAGTTTTGTGGTGGTGCGCAGGCTCTGCTCGCGCTGCAGCTGGATGCGCTTGTTGGCGATCTCGCGAGCCTCCTGCTCTGTCTCCATCACGTGGAATGAGTCGCCAGCCGTCGGAGCACCGTTCAGACCCAGGATGATGGCGGGCTCGGCAGGACCGGCTTTCTCGATGCGCTGGTTGCGCTCGTTGAACATAGCCTTGATCTTACCCCACGCACTGCCGGCTATCACCACGTCGCCCACCTTCAGCGTACCATTGCTGACGAGCACTGTCGACACATAGCCGCGACCCTTGTCGAGCGAACTCTCGATGATAGAACCCGTAGCCTTGCGGTTGGGGTTGGCCTTCAGGTCGAGCATCTCAGCCTCCAAGAGCACCTTCTCAAGCAGTTCGTCCACTCCCAGACCTTTCTTGGCCGAAATCTCCTGGCACTGATACTTGCCGCCCCACTCCTCAACGAGCAGGTTCATATTCGCAAGGTCTTCGCGAATCTTGTCCGGATTGGCTCCCGGCTTGTCTATCTTGTTGATGGCAAACACCATCGGGACGTTGGCAGCCTGCGCGTGGGCGATGGCCTCCTTCGTGGTAGGCATCACCGAGTCGTCGGCGGCGATGATGATGATGGCAATATCCGTCACCTGAGCACCGCGGGCACGCATGGCCGTAAAGGCCTCGTGGCCAGGGGTGTCGAGGAACGTAATCTTACGACCGTCCTTCAGTTTCACGTTATAGGCACCGATGTGCTGGGTGATGCCGCCAGCCTCGCCGGCAATGACGTTGGTGTTGCGGATATGGTCGAGCAGGGACGTCTTACCGTGGTCTACGTGACCCATCACGGTGACGATTGGCGCACGCGAGATCAGGTCGTTCTCGTCGTCCTCTTCCTCCGTGATGGCGTTCTGCACCTCAGCCGACACGTATTCGGTGGTAAATCCGAACTCGTCGGCCACGATGTTGATGGTCTCAGCATCCAGACGCTGGTTGATGCTCACCATGATGCCGATGGACATACAGGTACCGATGACCTGGTTGACGCCCACATTCATCATCGTGGCGAGCTCGCTGACGGTCACGAACTCCGTCAGCTTCAGCACCTTCGACTCTGCTGCCTCGGCGGCCATCTCCTCGGAGATACGCTCCTGCACGGCATCGCGCTTCTCCTTGCGATACTTGGCACCCTTCTTGTTGAACGTGGTCTTCGAGGTCAGGCGGGCCAGCGTCTCCTTGACCTGGCGGGCTACTGCCTCATCGTCTACCTCCAGCGGCTTCACGGGACGGTTCTTCTTGTTCTTCTTGCCGCCGCTCTGCTGTTGCTGCTGGTTCTGCTGTTGGTTGCCGGGCTTGTTGTTGTTCTTTTTCTCGTTCTTGCTGGCCTGCTTGGCGGCAGCCTCGATGTCCACCTTGCCCTGACGGATGCGCTCGCGCTTCTTGCGCTCGCCGGCAGCTTTCTCCTCGCGCTCCTTGCGGCGCTCTTCCTTCGTCTTCTTCTTCGGACGAGTGCTCTGGTTGATGCTGTCCAGGTCAATCTTGCCCAACACGTTCAGCTGGGGTGCATTCTGGGCTAACCGGGCATCGCCGGGCGTCTTGGCCAGTGACGATGACGACACTGCGGGAGCTGCCGGGGACGCTGGCTTTGTCGTCGCAGCGGGGGAGGGCTCCACAGCCTCTTCCTTGGCAGCCTGGGCCTGCTCGGTGGGCTTAGCCACAGCCTCGGGGGCGGCAATGGGTGTCGGCTCAGCCTCGGCCTGGCTTGCCGGCTCCTCGTGATGCGGCTCGGTAGGTACCTCGGGAGCTTTCTCCTCTTCGGGCTTCTGCTCAGTAGTCTCCTCGGGTTTCTGCTCAGCCGTCTCTTCGGGCTTCTGCTCTTCCGGCTCGGCGGCTTTCTGCTCATCCTGCAGCTCTGTTTTCTCGGCGGATTTCTGCTCAGCTTTCTGCTCGGTACTGTCGTCCGCCTTTGCCTCGGGCTTGGCGGTCGCCTTGGGCTTGTTGAGGGCTTCAAGGTCTATCTTACCCACTGGCTTGAACTGATGAACGTGTTCCAGCAACTCGTCGGTGGGGGCTACGGCCTTCTCTTTCTTCTCTGCTTTATCGCTCTTCTTGTCCTTGATCTTCTTGAAAAACAGCTGCTCGGCTTTGGTCTTTACAGCCTTGTCGGTGCTGAACTCATTGACCAGAGCATCATACTGTCCGTCGGATATCTTAGTGTTCGGCGTGGCGTCGTCCTTGATCTCGCCAAGCTCAATCTTCTTCTTCAGGAATTCTACTGCCGTTTCGAATCCTATATTGAGTTCTGATAATACTTTATTTAATCTTATACCCATCTATTCATTTACAATTTGACGATTTACAATTTACGATTTACTCAAACTCTGCCTTCAGCACCTCGATGACATGATCAACGGTCTCTTCTTCGAGGTCGGCCTTTTCGATGAGCATCTCGCGGGGAGCATTCAGCACGGCCTTGGCGGTGTCAAGTCCGATGGCTTTGATAGAGTCGATAATCCACTGGTCAATCTCGTCGGCAAACTCGTCAAGGTAGATATCCTCGTCGGCTTCGTTCTCGTTGACCACGCGGAACACGTCGATGGTATATTCGGTCAGCATGGAGGCCAGCTTGATGTTCAGACCGCCCTTACCGATGGCGAGGCTTACCTCCTCAGGCTGCAGGTATACTTCGGCCTTGTGCTCTTCGGCGTTCAGGGTGATGCTGGTCACCTTAGCAGGCGACAGTGCGCGCTGGATGAACAGTTGGGCATTGTTGGAGAAGTTGATGACGTCGATGTTCTCGTTGCACATCTCGCGCACGATACCGTGCACACGACTGCCCTTCACACCCACGCAGGCTCCTACCGGATCGATGCGGTCGTCGTAGCTCTCGACGGCCACCTTGGCGCGCTCGCCCGGCATGCGGGCCACGCGGCGGATGGTAATCAGACCGTCCTGAATCTCAGGAACCTCGGCCTCCAGCAGGCGCTCCAGGAACTGGTTGCTGGTGCGCGACAGGATGATGCGCGGGTTGTTGTTCTCGTTCTGCACCTCCTTGACGATGGCGCGCACCGTCTCGCCTTTGTGGTAGTTGTCGGCAGGTATCTGCTCCTGCTTGGGCAGATGCAACTCGTTGCCCTCGTCATCGATGAGCAGCACCTCGCGCTTCCATATCTGGTACACCTCGGCAGAGACAATCTGTCCCACCTTGTCCTTGTACTTCTGATACAGCGAGTCGTGCTCCAGCTCCAGAATCTTCGATGCCAGCGTCTGGCGCAGGTTCAGGATGGCGCGGCGGCCGAACTTCTGGAAGTCTACCTCCTCAGAAACCTCTTCTCCCACCTCGTAGTCGGGCTCAATCTTCTGGGCATCGCTCAGGGCTATCTCCTTGTTCTCGTCTTTCACCTCACCGTCTTCAACCACGATGCGGTTGCGGTGAATCTCGAAGTCGCCCTTGTCGGGGTTCACGATGACGTCGTAGTTCTCGTCCGAACCGAACATCTTTGCGATGACGTTGCGGAAACTCTCCTCCAGCACGCTCACCAGAGTCGTGCGGTCAATGTTCTTGGTCTCTTTGAATTCCTGAAAGGTCTCAATCATCGAGGGACCCTTCGATTTCTTTGTTGTTGCCATTATATATTTTTTTTATTTTTGTTTATTTCACCGTCAGCAGGTACTTGCAGCTCTTGATGTCGCTGAGTGCGAAGTTCTTGTCCACGTCCACCAGCACGGGGCGCTTCTTGCCCTCCACCTGCTGCTTCTCTTTCACTGTCACCGTGAAGTGTGCCTCGTCGTCGCTCACTTCTTTGAGGACACCCTGCACCTTCTGGCCGTTCTTCTGCAGCACTTCCACCTCCTTGCCGATGTGGTTGCGGTATTGCTGTATCACCTTGAAGGGCTGCCCGATGCCGGCAGAACCTACCTCCAGTTCATAGTCGCCCAGCTCCTCGCCCAGCACCTCTTGCAGGTGGCGGCTCAGGTCGGCACAGTCTTCTATCCATACACCGTCGGCGTGGTCAATCTCTATCACGATACGGTCGTCGGCACTCATTTCAACGTCCACAAGGAAATAGTCGCCTTTCTGCAACCATTCCTCAACAGCTTTTGTCACTACGTTCTTGTCTATCATAAACGTTATTTAAATATTAAAAAACGAGAATGAGAGACCCGCTGCGGAGTCTCTCATTCCTCTGAACGGCTGCAAAGGTACGAAATTATTTTTTTTCCTGCAAATTTTTTGCCGTTTATTTACTCATGGACGTACATATTCCATCCGAGATAGGTCTCGATGGCCTCGTTGAGGATGTCGACGACATCGGTGCGGACCATCGCGACATGGTGCTCGAAACCGTTCTTGCAGATGTACTTCATCAGCTTCTGCAGGTTGTCGACCTGGGTGACGGCGATGCATCCGTCCATGCCGTAGGGGTCGTTGGTCAGCTGTCCTTTGCCCAAATAGGCCTTGATCTGACCCTTGGGGTCGTCGGTCGAGATGCGGAAGAAGGTAAACGGTCCCTCTGTCACCTTAGTATAGACGGCTCCGAAAGTCTTCACCTTGCCCAGGGTGCGTCCCAATACGCCGAGGGGTCCCAGCTTCAGGTCGTTCATGGCAAACGACTTGGGGAAGTTGCCACAATGGGTGCACACACACTTGTTGCGGTCTTCTGCGAAGTTGTTGTTCCAGTCGAGTAGGGCAGAGGCCTTTCCGCTGGCGAGCGTCAGGGCATACATCGATACGGCTCCGGCCAGGTCGGTCTCGCAGGCGGCGGGAATGAGCTTGTCGCCCAGCATCGACATCGTGGCGCAGGGGGCACAGCCATAGTTGATTTCCAGCGAGTCCCAGCACTGGATGGCCACTGCCTGTACGTCGTTCTTCTCTATCCACTCCTCGACGGCTACGCCAAACTTGGCAGTCATCTTCATCTTGTCCATGTAGTTCTCTGGCACTTCGGCATGCTGGCAGGTGCGCTTGCACATCTCGATGAAGCGTGGGTCGTCATCCTTGATGGCCTGGGCGGCAAAGATAATCTCACTCATGTCGGCAGGCACTACGGTGATGCCTGAGCGCTGCAGCAGCTTCTCCGAGGCGCGGCAGGTGTTGAAGCCCAGGGGACGTGTGCCTATCTGTCCCAGACGGCAGTGGCGCAGACCGTTGACTACCCGGCAGATGGCTGCAAACTTGTCGATGTCCTTCTTTAGCAGCGGATCGTAGATGCTGTAGGTGTGCAGTGTGGTGTCGGTGAAGGGGATGCCATACTGGTAGAGGTTGTTGCAGACGCTGATCTTGCCGCAGAAGGCATCGCGGCGCGAGTCGAGGTCTACCTTGTCGTTCTCGTCGTCGCAGGCCTGCACCATCACAGGCACGTTCAGGTCAGCATCGCTGATGGCATTAATGATACCAATCTCGAATCCAAAGTTGGGCAGCGAGACGATGATGCCGTCAATCTCGTCGCGGTGCTGGCGAAACTGCTTCGACACCTTCAGCCCGTCCTCGCGGGTCTCGATGGAGCTGCTGCCTGTGGGCGTGGCATCCTCAGGCAAGATGACATACTCGTAGCTACCGTCCTCAAGTGTCTTCAGCAACTGTTTGCGAACGTCCTTGGCTAACTCTGAGTTGAAATAGGCGCGTGTTCCGATAATCACGCCAAAACAAGTTTTTCCGTTCTTCATATTTGTTTAGCTTTTTAGTCTTTTTCCAATTTTTCAGTTTTTCAATTTTATTTAATTAGTTGGTTCACAGCATCGCGCCAACCTTGATAAAGGGTCTCCTTCTTCGGATTAGGCTGCGGCTGGTACACCTTGGTCACCGTGCGGAACCGGGTCACCTCGTCGAAACTCTTCCACTGTCCGCGGGCAAAGCCGTTCATGATGGCGGCACCGAGGGCTGACGCATCGTCGACCTCTGTACACATTACCGGGGTGTCGAGCATGTCAGCCTGGAACTGCATCAGGAACTGGTTCTTCGTGGGGCCTCCGTCGGCACAAATCTCGTTGAGATGTCCGCCAGTGGCACGCGACATCACATCGATGAGGTCTTTAATCTGATAGGCTATCGACTCCAGGGCGGCCCTGAGGAAGTGGGCTTTCGTGGTGGCGAAGGTGAGTCCGAAGACGGCTCCCTTGACGTTCGACTGCCACCAGGGTGCACCCAGTCCGGAGAAGGCCGGCACGATATATACTCCGCCGTTGTCGGCTACGCTGGTGGCCAGTGCCTCCATCTCAGCCGGATGTCCCACCAGCTGCAACTGGTCGGCAATCCACTTCAGGGTGGCTCCCGTGCTGTAGATGTTTCCCTCAAAGCCATAGTACACTTTGCCGAAGGCCGAGAATCCAACGCTGGTCACCAGTCCCTGCGGCGCGGCCTTGGGTTTCTCCCCGATGTTCACCATCACGCTGGAACCAGTGCCGTAGGTCACCTTGCCTGATCCAGGCTTGAAGCACATCTGGCCCACCAAGGCACCGTGAGAGTCGCCCAGTACGCCGGCTATCTGGATGGGGCTGCTGAACACCCCTTCGCACGTGGTTTCACCATATACGGCATCGCAGGGCTTCACCTCCGGCATCATGTTGCGGGGAATGTTGAACAGCTGCAGCAGGTCGTCGTCCCAGTCCATCGTGTGGATGTTGAACAGCATGGTGCGCGAGGCATTGGTGTAGTCGGTAGCGTGAACCTTTCCGTCTGTGAGCTTCCAGATGAGCCACGTCTCGATGGTACCCATCAGTAGCTCGCCCTTCTGCGCTTGTTCACGGGCTCCCTCCACGTTGTCGAGCAGCCATTTCACTCCTGAGGCGGAGAAGTTGGGGTCGATGAGCAGTCCGCTCTTGTCGAACACGCGCTTGGCATAGCCCAGCGAGCGCAGCTCGCGGCAGAGCTCCGCACCTCGGGTGTCCTGCCAAACCACAGCGTGGGCAATGGGCTGACCGGTGACCTTGTTCCACACCAGGGCGGTCTCGCGCTGGTTGGTGATGGCAAGAGACACCTCTCCTAACCTCCCCAAAGAGGGGGAACTGTCTCCCTCTCCTTTGGAGAGAGCCGGGGTGAGGTTCCTGATGGCCTCAATCATATTCTGATAAATCTCCTCCGCATCGTGCTCCACCCATCCTGTCTGGGGGTAATACTGCTTATGGTCTACGTTGGTGCGGGCCACTACGTGGCACTGCTCGTCAAACAGCATGGCTTTCGTTGATGACGTGCTCTGGTCTATTGATATAATGTAGTTCATTTGATGAAATCTAAGGTTGACTTCGTGATTCCTTCAGCATCCATGCCATAGTGGTGGAAGATTTCGGCATTGGTGCCGTGAACGACGTTTTCGTCGGGAATGCCGATGATGCGCACAGGTACGGGATGCTCGGAGAGTGTCTCGCAGACCATAGCGCCCAGACCGCCAAACTGAGAGTGCTCCTCTACGGTGACGATGCGTCCGGTCTCACGGGCTGCCTTCCTGATGGCTTCCTCGTCGAAGGGCTTGATCCACGACATATCGAGTACACGGGCCGCGATGCCCTGCTCCTTCAGCTTCAGTCCTGCCTGCCAGGCGTGGTACACCGTCTCACCGGTGGCCACGATAGTCACATCGGTTCCGTCGAGCACCTGGATGGCCTTGCCTACCTCAAACAGGAAGTCATCGTTCTCATAGACATCAGGCACGGCAGCACGGCCCACACGGACATAGCAGGGCTTGTCGAAATCGACAAGCAGCTTGACCAGCTTCTTTGTCACGCGCCAGTCGGAGGGCAGACAGACGGTCATGCCCGGGAAGGTGCGTAGCACGGCAATGTCATGCAGTGAGTGGTGGGTGGCTCCCAGAGCTCCATAGGCTACACCGCCCGAGACACCCAGAATGGTGACAGGATTTTCAGAGTAAGCCAAGTCGACCTTTACCTGCTCCAGTGAGCGTGCCACATAGAAGCAGGCAGGGCCACAGCAGAACACCTTCTTGCCTGAGTGTGCCAAACCAGCCGAGATGCCCACGGCATCCTGCTCGGCAATGCCACATTCTACAAATTGTTCGGGCAGTGCCGCAGCATAGTCGCCCAAGGTCACCGAACCACGGGCATCGGTGGTTACGGCAATGATATCTTTGTCCTCACGCGCCAGTTCCAGCAGCGTGTCGGTAAATTGTTTTCTACATGCAATCATATCTTTTTTTCTGTTAATTCGTTATTTCGATGTTTCGATGCTTCGAAGTTTCGATGTTTCGGGATTCCGATGCTTCGAAGTTTCGATGTTTCGGGGTTCCGATGCTTCGATGTTTCGGGGTTCCGATGTCATGCCAGGCGAGCTATGCGCTCGCTGATTTCCTTGACGGCAGCCTTGTACTGCTCCTCGTTCAGCACCCCGTGGTGCCACTTGGCGATGCCCTCCATGAACGACACGCCGCGGCCCTTTGTCGTGTTCGACACCAGCAGATGGGGCTTCTGGTTCTCATAGTCAATGCTGTCGAAAGTTTTTAGAATATCCTCCATCGAGTCGCCGTTCATCTCCTTCACGTCCCAGCCAAAGGCTGTCCAGCGCTCACGGATCGATTCGAGGGGCATCACGTCCTCTGTGTCGCCCGAGATCTGCAGATGGTTGCGGTCGATGATAGCCACCAGATTGTCGAGCTTATACTTGCCACCGGCCATAGCAGCCTCATAGATAGACCCCTCGCCCTGCTCGCCGTCGCCCATCATCACATAGGTGCGCCACTGTTTCTTGTCCATCTTGGCGGCAATGGCCATTCCCACACCAATGGGTAGTCCGTGTCCCAGTGCGCCGCTGTTTACCTCGATGCCCGCCACCTCGATGGTGGGATGGCCGGAGAGTACGGAACCGAACTTGCCCAGTGTGTCGAGCACCTCGGGCTTCAGGTATCCCTTGGCCTCCAGCGTCACATACAGGGCCTCCACGCAATGTCCCTTAGACAGCACGAAGCGGTCACGCTCCGGATTGCCCATGCCTCGGCCCCCATGTTCAGGTATCGGGCTTCCAGGCTCGATGTTCCTCATCACGTTGAAATACAGTGCCGTCATCACGTTCAGGCACGACAGGTCGCCACCGATGTGGCCAGCCTTGGCGGCATATACCACCTCAACCAACCGTTTGCGGTTCTTCTCCGCCAACAGTTCCAATTCTTTTGCGTTCATATTCGTTTTAGTATATATACTTTTCTATAAAGATGTATGAACGCAAGAAATGTCATCAGTGCTTTACGTATTTTTTTATTCTTTTTTAAGATGCGAAAATAGTGATAATTGGAAAACTTTATATAATTTTGCAGCCTAAATTTAAAGTACTTTAAACAAATATAAAATTATGGCAAAGAAAGCATTATTGATGATTCTCGACGGATGGGGAATCGGAAAACATGGAAAAGGAGACGTTATCTACAACACACCGACACCGTATCTGGACTATCTGACCGCAGTCTCGGCTCACTCGCAGCTGCAGGCCTCGGGCGAGGATGTGGGTCTGCCCGACGGACAGATGGGTAACTCTGAGGTGGGCCACCTGAACATCGGTGCCGGGCGCATTGTCTATCAGGATCTGGTGAAGATCAACCGTGCCTGCAAGGACGGCTCCATCATGGAGAATCCTCAGGTGAAGGCTGCCTACAGCTATGCCAAGGAGAACGGCAAGAAGCTGCACCTGATGGGTCTCTGCTCTGACGGTGGTGTTCATTCCAGCCTCGACCACCTGTTTAAGCTCATCGAGATTGGCAAGGCCTACGGGCTGAAGAACCAGACGTTTGTGCATTGCTATATGGACGGTCGTGACACCGACCCGCACTCTGGCAAGGGCTTCATTGAGCAGGTGAGCAAGGTCTGTCAGGAGAACGATGCCGCTATTGCCTCTATCGTGGGCCGTTTCTATGCGATGGACCGCGACAAGCGCTGGGAGCGCGTGAAGGAGGGCTACGACCTCATCGTCGAGGGCAAGGGTAAGCAGGCCACCGATATGGTGCAGGCTATGCAGGAAAGCTACGACGAGGGTGTCACCGACGAGTTCATCAAGCCTATCCACAATGCCAGCGTCAATGGCTGCATCGAGGAGGGCGATGTCGTGATCTTCATCAACTTCCGCAACGACCGTGCCAAGGAGATGACGATTGCTCTCACGCAGGAGGATATGCCAGAGCAGGGCATGCACACCATTCCTAATCTGCAGTATTATTGCATGACACCATACGACGCTAAGTTCACGGGCGTACATATCCTCTTCCCGAAGGAGAACGTGGAGGACACGCTGGGTGAATACCTCTCTAAGAAAGGTCTGAAGCAGCTCCACACCGCAGAGACCGAGAAATACGCTCACGTCACCTTCTTCTTCAATGGTGGCCGCGAGGCTCCTTACGAGGGTGAGGACCGTATCCTCGTCGCTTCTCCGAAGGTGGCTACCTACGACCTGAAGCCCGAGATGAGTGCCTACGAGGTGAAGGATAAGCTCGTCGGTGCCATCAACACCCAGGAGTACGACTTCATCGTGGTGAACTTCGCCAACGGCGACATGGTGGGTCACACGGGTGTCTACAACGCTATCGCCAAGGCTGTATGGGCTGTCGATAACTGCGTACGTGAGGTCATCGAGGCTGCCAAGGCCAACGACTACGAGGCTATCATCATTGCCGACCACGGTAATGCCGACAATGCCATCAACCCCGACGGCACGCCCAACACGGCTCACTCGCTGAACCCCGTGCCCTTCATCTACGTTACCAACAACAATTCGGCCACGGTGAAGGACGGCCGTCTGGCCGACGTGGCTCCCAGCATCCTGCACATCATGGGACTGGAGCAGCCTGCCGACATGACGGGTGAGTGCCTGATCACAGACTAACGATGTTTGACGTAGACAATATGAAGAAAACTATATTTTTCTTAATGCTTGCAGCTTGTACTATAGGTTGCAAGGCTGGTCATGAGCAGACAACGGCCGTGGCCTCTCAGCAGGACGATGTACAGGTGGAAGCTCCCAACTTCACGCTTGAGGATTTGGACGGCAATCGCCTGTCGCTCACGTCGCTGCGTGGCAAGTATGTCGTGGTAGACTTCTGGGGTTCGTGGTGTCCTTGGTGCATCAAGGGATTCCCCAAGATGAAGGAGTACTACCAGAAGTACAAGGACAAGCTGGAGATTGTAGGTGTAGACTGTGGCGATACGAAAGCCAAGTGGAAGGCTGCCGTAGCAGAGTATGAGCTGCCCTGGAAGCATGTCTATTGTCCCAAGAACTCTAAGGTGATTGAGGACTATGGTGTCCAGGGTTTCCCCTCAAAGGTCATTATTGATCCCAAAGGCAATATCGTTGAGGGTATCGAGGGCGAGGATCCCCGATTCTATACCCTGCTTGACCAGCTGCTCAAGTAGCAATCGCCTGTCATTTGTCAACTATGTCAAAGATTAGGAATATCGCATTCGACTTGGGCGGCGTAGTGCTGGCGCTGAGTTACGAAGGTGCCGTGAGGTCGTTCCAATCGATAGGTCTGAAAGATGCCCGCAGCGAGCTGGATGCATTCCAGCAGCGCGGCATCTTTGGACAGTTGGAAGAGGGAAGCATCGACGCAGAGCAATTCCGCGAGGCACTCAGCCGTATGGTAGGACGTACGCTTACCAGCCGGGAGTGCTTCAATGCTTGGCATGGCTATGTGGAGAGCGTCCCCAAGCGCAATCTGCAGGCACTGCGTCTCTTGCGCAGTGAAGGCTATCAACTCTGCCTGCTGTCGAATACTAATCCGTATATGATGCAGTGGGCCCGCAGTGACAAGTTCGACGGTGAGGGCCATCCCGTCGACTACTATTTCGACCGGCTCTACCTGAGCTACGAATGCAAGGCGATGAAACCTTCTGAGCGCATCTTCCGCATGATGCTCGAAGGGCAGCAGGCACTGCCTGAAGAGACTCTCTTCATTGACGACGGAGCCCGCAACGTAGAGGTTGCCTCCCAAATGGGGATGCTCACCCTCTGCCCCCAGAACAACGAGGACTGGACCGAGCCTCTGCTGACACTACTTAGGCAAGATGCTTAAACGCGCTTCCCGCCACCGTGGATAGTACTTGTCCATCAGTGCATGGAAACGGGCATTATGGTAAGGCTCTAACAAGTGGCAGAGTTCATGAACCACCACATGCTCCACACACCAGTCTGGCAATCCTTCGCGATGCGCATCGTCCGACTAAAACTACAAACCTCCAGAATCACTCTTGCGTAAAAACAGAAACAGCGAATCGTATATTTCCTGCTGTCGCGTCACGGCACGATTATCACCCTGCTGCTCGAATGATTGTTATCCTGCAGCACTTGAATCTGCACGGGGATGCGGTCTTGCAACTCCTCCACATGGCTGATGATACCTACATGGCGACCGGACTTCGAGTGCAGGGATCGCAGCGTGTTCACGGCATTTTCCAAGGGTTCGCCGCTCAGTGTGCCAAAGCCCTCGTCGATAAACAGCGTATCGACGGCCAACTGCTGTCCGATGTCGCTAAGTGCCAGTGCCAGGGATAGCGACACGAGGAAACTCTCACCGCCGGAAATGGTACTGGCGGCACGGCAGACATACCCCTGATAGGCATCCTCCAGCAAGATGATGAAGGTGCCAGGAGCAACCTTTAGCGTATAGCGATCGGTCAGCGTCCTCATATAGCCATTGGCAGAATGTATCAAACTTGTCAGCACGTAACTCTGGGCAATCTTACGGAACTTGCTGCCTGAGGCATCGCCTATCAAGGCGTTCATGCGACTCCATTTCTGATAGTCAGTCTTCTTGCTGTCTGCATCCGTCCTCATCGCACCAAGACGCAGCTTGTTCTCCTGATCGGTCTTCAGTTCTTGGCAGAGTGCACCCTTCCTGACATTGGTCTCCGTCATTTGCCGGTCGCTCTCCATAACTCGTAATTCCAATACTTCAGCAGTTTCTCCTTCAGCAAATTCGGGCCTGTTCTGTTGATGTTCCTCCTGCTGTTTCACGGCGGCCTGCAACAGTGCTTTTTGTGTCAGCACATTTCTCCTTGCCGCGTCCAAGGCATTGTCTTTGCGGCTGATGTCCTGAGCCGTATAGGCGTTGAGAACGGTTATCGTCGCCTCGGTGACGCCAACATGCTCAGCATAGAAAGCATCTAACCGTTGCTGGTACTCCTGAGCAGAGGCCGTCAGTTGCAGCACGTCCTTTTGTTTGGCACCTGCCAGTTCCTTGGCAACCGTCATTCTGTGTTTGCTGGTTTCTATGGCCTCTCTGCATTTGTCTGCAATACCGCGCTTGGTGTCCCAGTCACTCCTGAGTGCATCCAACTTTTTTCTCAGTTCCCTGGCTTCTTTTTCCTTTTGCTCGCCGTCCTTGATAGCCCCTTCCAGTTTGCTGAGCACCGACTCTGTCTTGCTCTTCAGACTTTTCAGCACAAAGTGGATATGGTCATCGGTAGATTCAATATCGCAAGCCCTACAGGCCGCCATCAGTTTTTGCTCCGCCATCTGAACAGACTGGTCCTTGTCGAGACGGTCTTTATCCCGAAGGTAGGCACTGACAGCCGCCTTCACTTCCGCATCCGACTTGTTCTTCTCTGCAACAATAGCGTTATAGTCTTTTTCTGCCTCCTTGTATGAGATTTGCAGTCCGTTTACAAGCGCTGCCAGTTCCTCTTCATGAGGTAGTTCTGCAACAATCTTCTGTCCACAAACAGGGCATGTGTCACCAGTATGCAGTTTCTGGCGCATGGTCTTGGCAAACTTGTCGATAGTATCTTTCTGCTTGTCCAGCAACTCCTTACAGAGGTTCATCCTGACCTCTGCATCATGTATCTTAGCTGGGTACTGCGCCAACTTCTTCTGGCTTTCCTCAATGCTCTTCTGTGTGCTGACAAGGGCCTGGCGGGCATTCTCCACTTTCTCTTTCGCCTCAGCGACGGACGTTGTTAGTTCGCTGGCCGTCTTGATGTTTTGAAGCAGGTCTTTCGCCTCTTCCCGCTGTTTCCGCAATCCGGCGAGATTGAGCACCGTCAAATGGGCCTCCTGGGACTGCAGTGCCACTTGCTGCTTTTCATACAGTACTTTGGCTGTCTCTACCTCTCTGCCGGCTTTCTGGAATGCCGGAGTCAGCACTTCTGCCAGTTTCTTGTTCTCAGCATCGACCGCCTCTCGTTGCTTCGTGATAGCCTCCTGTCCTTCTTCTATATCATGACGGGCTTTGTTTCTGGCAGTCAACCAGTTCCGGGCCTCAATGGTAGCCTGCCAGAGGCTGACCAGCGTTTCTTCCCGCTTGAAGTCTTCGCTTTGGGTGATGGCAGTGGCCTTCTCGCTATCTTCAGTGGCCCTTTTCACCTTTTCGGTCCACTCTGCATCCGTCTTCAGCCAGTCACATTTTTTCTTGTCCGCGTCATACTGCTTCTTGACTTCCTGATGTTTCACTTCCAAGGCAGCCATTTCCTCTTTCTTCTGCGCGATGGCCTCTTCCGGTAGTGTCTGGATGTTCTTCACCAGTTGCTCAGCATCTTCCCAAAGTCGTTTTTTCCGGTTGGTTATCTCATAGACCTTGGCACCGATTTCCCTATAGATGCTCACACCGGTTATCTTTTCCAGAATCTCCGCCTTCTCGTCATCCTTGCTGTTCAGAAAGCGCGTAAACTCGCCCTGTGCCAACAGCGTGGTACGGCAGAACTGCTTGAAGTCAAGTCCGATGGCAGCATAGATTTCTTCACGAATCTCCCTTTCACGGGTCAGACAGTAGTCGGTGTCAAGATTGCGCAGTTGCCACTCCTTAGTTTTCAGATTGCCCGTAGCCTTGTTCCTGACCCTTGCTACCGACCAGGTGGCTTCATAACTGACGCCGTTGCTCCCGATGAAGGTCAGCGTGACAAAGGCCTCGCCCGTGTTTCTGCGCATCAGTTGTCGGGGGTCGTCAATCTTCACCGCCTTTTTACCGTCTTGTGTGTCACCCTGCATCTTGGTGCCGTCCAGACGCGGGGTGTCAGCATACAGGGCCAGGCAGATGGCATCGAGTATCGTTGACTTGCCGGCACCAGTCTTTCCCGTTATCAAGAACACTTCACTGTCTGCCAGCGGTTGTGCCTCGAAGTCAATCGTGGCATCCTTGATGGATGCGATGTTATGAATGGTCAGTTTCTGCAGTTTCATAGTTCCTCGCTTTTCAGTCGTTCCAGTGTCTCTTTGAACATTTCCTGCATCTCGTCATCAAAATCGATGCCCATATCCTCAGCGTATCTCCTTGCAATGTTGATAGGCTCTTCCGCCTGAAATTCCTGTACGCTGAGAGTTTTTGCCTCTGCCCGTCGGGATGTCTTGCGCTTAGCGTTGATGCAGCAGAAACGGCATTGTTTGTCCTCCGCCAACAGCGATGCCTCTGCCTGTGCCTCTAACGGCAGGAAGTCGTCCACCTCTACGTTCAGACGAATGTAGGCAGGTAGGTCGTCGGGAAACCGCGCCAATAGTTCTTTGGCCTCTTCCCAAGTGGCAAAGCCGTCAGTAGGCAGCGTCACCAGCGGACGAGGGTTTCCTATCTCGATCTCCGTGACCGTTGGCTTTTCACCGTGACGCTCAATCTCTACCATGCTTACTGAATGTGTGTAAGTCTCGTCGAAACTGACCGGCAACGGTGTTCCGCAATATCTTACATTGTGCTTGCCGCTATGCACAAACTGCGCATGGTGGATATGTCCCAGTGCCAGATAGTCGTAACCGTCGCCCATCGACGCCAGGTCCATTGCGCTGATACCTCCCACGATGGAGTCGGTAGCATGGTCGTGACCGGTGAAGTCGCAGCCTCTCACTGTCGTGTGGGCGGTCATCACCACTGGCCGTCCGTCGGTATTCCTCTCGTTGACGCGGTCTGTCAGTTGCTGAAAAAAGCCCTCGGGCATGTTCCGTTCCGTACAATAGGGTACAGCAATCACATAGCCTTTGTGGGGCACCTCAATGATATGTCCGTCCGGATTCTCCCGCTCCACCTGTCCGATGGCATACACATTCAGTTCTTTCCAGGGCGACTGGAATATTTCGTGCCTGACGCCGCTGTCGTGGTTGCCAGCCGTCATCACAATCACCATCTCTGGGCGGGCCTTGTGGATTTCCAGCAGAGCATTCGTCAGCATGGTCTGAACGGCTGATGACGGCTGTGGCGTGTGGTACACATCGCCGCACAGCAGGAATACGTCCGGCTTCTGTTCCTTGACAATCTGAACCATCTGGAGCAGCATCACCATCTGTTCCTCCGTCCTGTCATAGTTGTATAGTGTGTGACCCAAATGCCAGTCACTTGTATGTAGTATCTTCACGTCTTATTCTTTTAATTTCTCTTATTCCTCCTGTTCATAGTAATAGGAGTAGTCGATACCTTTCATGAATGTCTCGCGGTCGTCAATCTTGTCGGTCATCGCGCCTTCCAACAACTCATGGATACGACTGCTATCCGTATGGCCAATTTTCTGACCACAAAGATACGATTTTTTTTGCAATGAAGCGTATAGTAACCACAAAAAATTCATTTCAACAAGCCTTGTGAACTGATTTTTGCCTCATTTCCTACCCAAAATCCTATCAGAAAAGCCAAGACAACATGCTCTGGGAAGGCATCATCATCGCTCTACCCAGGCATCACTCTCGCTCTTCCCACTCCTTTCGCAAGTACTTCGCAAGCCCAAACAGCTTGCTTGAGCTTGCCAAGTACTTGCTAAGTCCTTGCCAAGGGCTTGCCTGCACTATTCCAGAAGCATGTTCGCGATTGCCCTCATGAATATCTCGCTGGCAATCTCATCGAACGCCGTTTCTTGAACCGCCAACGTCAGCACGCATCCACTGCTGCCGTTCTTCGTCCGACATCTTCTCGATGGCGTAGCGCAGGGTGGTGCGGGGCATCTCGTGGACATGCTGACGGAGGAAATCGCGCAGCAGGTCCATGCCGCAGCGCTTGCCCATCTCGCGCAACATCCAGCCAACGGCCTTGTGCATCAGGTCGTGAGGATGGTGCAGATGTATCTCAGCATAGCGCAGGCACCACGACGGGTCGCCCTGCTGCGACGCCTTCCACGTGCAGACGATGCTCATGCGCTGTCGCCACAGGTTGTCGCTCTTTGCCAAGTCATCCAGCACATGTTGCTTATGTTCTCTGCCACTCACAAGAGCCGTGGGCAATAGCAGCCAATGTCCCAGTATCTTCGGTGCCGACAAGTCCACCAGGTCCCAGTTGTTCGCCCGTTCCGCATACCGCAGGTACATCGTCAGAATCTCGTCGCGCCCACAGATGGCCTCCGCGTCGTAAAGCAGCCGTTTTGTCGATAGCCGCTCAAACCTGTCCACCAGTATCAGTAGTCCGCAGAGCCGCACCTCATGCCACTTCGACAACAGCAGTTCAGGCACTTCGTCTATGGTTAATGGTTCACGGTTCAGGGTTAATGGTTCAGGGTTCAGGTCTAATGGTTCTTTATTCACGGCCAGCACAGCCTTGACCACCTCGCGTGTCTCTGGCACCTTCAGCCCCAGAAACTCGTCACCCTCGCCGTACTCACCCGGCCCAGTCTTGAAGAACCGCATCAGGACCTGCCGCTGCTCGTCGTTGCGCAGCGACTCCATATACGCGATAACCTCCCTTGCCGTCATACGCCCAGAATCTGCTCCGCGTGCTCCTTTGTCTTGATCTGCTTGCCCTGCAGGATTTGCTCGATGATGCCCTCTTCGTTGATAACGAAGGTGGTGCGGATGGTACCCATCACCTTCTTGCCGTACATCGACTTCTCGCCCCAGGCACCCATCGCCTCCATGAGCGTCTTGTCCACGTCAGCAATCAGCGGGAAGGGCAGCTGGTGCTTCTCCTTGAATTTCTGATGCGAAGCGGCAGAGTCCTTACTCACGCCCACCACCTCGTAGCCCTGTGCCTGCAGTGCATCATAGTGGTCGCGCAGGCTGCAAGCCTCGCTGGTGCATCCGCTCGTATTATCCTTCGGGTAGAAGTACAGCACCAGCTTACGTCCACGATAGTCACTCAGACGGATGTCCCGTCCCTCTTCGTCCTTGCCCAGAATCTCGGGCGCCTTGTCACCTATGTTCATCATATTGTTGTTATTTGGTAAATGTTGTGATATTCGCCTGCAAAGTTGAATCTTATTTCGTGGCAAAGTTACGAAAAAGTTTTGTGAAAACTCAGCCTTTTCTGCTATTTTTTGACTACCTTTGCACCCGAAGAAACAGAATAGGCAAGATGAAAGAGATTTATAGTGCAGCAGAGTTGATGGCGTATATCCAGCAGATTGGTTTCCTGCCGCTGCTCAACGGTGGCGTGGCGGGCTTCTCTGCAGAAGAAGTGGTCGCTGACGACTGCCGCTATGTGGTATTCCCCGATGGTGGGTGGGACTGGCCGTTGTGGAAGTGGAAGGGCGAGATTGTCACTGAGGGCAACTGCGTCTATGGCAAGTTCTTTGCCGGCAAAGCGGGCTTCGTCAGCCGGGCGTGGTGGCCCGACTTCTGCAACTACCGTCGCAGTCGTCATCCGCAACCCGTAGAGGGCACCATCGAGGATGCCATCCTCACTACGCTCCGCGAGCAAGGCAGTCTCATCACACGCGAACTGCGTGCTGCCTGTGGCTTCGACGGGCCTAAGATGCGCAGCCGCTTCGACGGGTACATCACCCGCCTGCAGATGGGCTGCCACATCGTCACCGAAGACTTCGTCTATCCCACCGACCGGCACGGACGTGAATACGGTTGGGGCTGGTCGCTGCTCACCACGCCTGAAGCTCTGCTTGGTCGCGAGGCCTGCACCACCGACCACACGCCGCCGCAGTCCTACGACCGCCTCAAGGCCCACTTCCATACCATTCTCCCCACCGCCACCGACCGCCAGATAGAGAAACTCTTAGGGTGATGCCGGCATTAGCTGATGATAAAAAAAGCAAAAACCTGTTTAGCAACCGATGTTGACAGAAAAGACCATGGAGAGGCTGCGGATTCTCGCAGAGTCGGCGAAGTACGACGTGTCGTGCTCCTCCAGCGGCACCGTGCGCAAAGGCAAACAGGGCATGGTGGGCAACACCGTTGGCGGCGTGGGCATCTGCCACTCGTTTGCTGACGACGGGCGCTGTATCTCTCTGCTGAAGGTGATGCTCACCAACCACTGCCGCTACGACTGTGCCTACTGCGTGAATCGCCGCTCCAACGACATTCCGAGGGCCACGCTCAGCGTCTCAGAACTGGAGGAGATTGTAATGGAGTTTTACCGCCGCAACTACATCGAGGGTCTGTTCCTGTCGAGTGGGGTGGTGCGCACGCCCGACTACACGATGGAGCGGCTGGTGGCCATCGTGCGCGACCTCCGGACGGTGCACCACTTCAACGGCTACATCCATCTGAAGACCATTCCCGGAGCGTCGCAGGAGATGCTGACAGAGGCCGGACGCTATGCCGACCGCATGAGCATCAACATCGAGATACCGAAGGAGGAGTCGCTCAAACGCTTAGCACCCGAGAAAGACCACCAGAGCGTCTTCCTACCCATGAAGCAGATTCAGCAGGGGGTGCTGGAGAACAGGGAGGACCGGAAGAAATATCGCCACGCACCACGCTTCGTGCCTGCCGGACAGTCGACGCAGATGATTGTCGGAGCCACGCAGGAGTCCGACCTCGACATCCTGCGCATGTCGTCGGCCATGTATCAGCAGCCCACCATGCGGCGCGTCTATTATAGTGGCTACATCAGCGTGAACACCTACGACCCTCGTCTGCCCGTGCTGAAGCAGCCGCCACTGGTGCGCGAGAACCGGCTCTATCAGGCTGACTGGCTCATGCGCTTCTATCATTTCGATGTGGACGAGATTGTAGATGACGCCCACTCGCATCTCGACCTGGAGGTGGACCCGAAACTGGGGTGGGCACTGCGCCATCCGGAATACTTCCCCGTTGACATCAACCGCGACGACTACGAGCGCATCCTCCGCGTACCGGGCATCGGGGTGCGCTCTGCCGTGCTCATCGTCAACTCGCGCCGCTTCAACCGCATCACGTCGTACCACCTGAAGAAGATGGGCGTGGTGATGAAGAAGGCAAAGTATTTCATCACCTGCGGCGAACTGACCAGCAACTTCTCGCAGCCCATCGTGGGCATCAACGAACTGCATCCTGAACGCCTGCGTCCCCTGCTGCTCTCGAAGGCACAGCAGAAGCGGGCAGCGGCAGAACAGCAACTGACGCTGGAATTTAGTGAAGAGTGATAATGGCTACCGCACGATGACGACATACATCTTCGACAATACACTTGACGGACTGCTGACGGCTGTGTTCGACAGTTTCGCCCTGCACCAGCAGCCGCAGTTGTTGGCTGAAGGCGAGCAACTGCCGCTGTTTGCTGACGAGCCCCACCGCGTGGTGACCGACGAGACGAAGGCCGCCCGCGTCTGGAAGGGTCTTGAGAAGCATCTGTCGCGTGAGGCCCTGCGCATCATCAGCATCAGTTGGATGTCGGAAGAGCGGACGCTCAACCAGCCGCTGTTCAACTATATCTGTAAGGTGTTCCTGGCGGGAAAGGACCTCTCCCACAACGCCTCCGACCCTGACGTGCTGGCTGTGCGCAACACCTGTCGCCGTGTGCTGCACGAGGAACAGCGCATGAAGCAGTTCATCCGCTTCCAGAAGGCGAAGGACGGCACCTACCTCGCCGTCGTCGCGCCCGACCACAACGTGCTGCCGCTCATCATCGACCACTTCCAGGACCGCTTCAATGACCAGTCGTGGCTCATCTACGATGCCCGACGGCATTATGGCTACTACTATGGCAGCCCCTCGCTCGCCCAGCCCGACGCATCGCTCCCTTCGGCAAACAAAGACAAGGGTGCTGTCGTCCGCATCACCTTCGAGGACGAGACCTCGGTGCCCTTTGACCTCACCAACGGCAAACTCGATGTCACCGTGCTCAGCACCGACGACCAACTATTCCAGGACCTCTGGCGCACCTACTTCAAGGCCATCTGCATCCGCGAGCGCATCAATCCCAAGAAACAACTCAACGACATGCCCCGCCGCTACTGGCGCTACATGACGGAGAAGAACTAATCAAAAAGAAAGAAATGTGTAGCTTGGACGACACTGAATATCAGACAGGGATAAAAGTAACAGACGAAGAGTTTGATTCCATCAACATTGAAAGACTGGATTTCCATAGTGAATGGAACTACGTAATCAAGCCACAAACGTTCAGACAATTTAGTAACAGATCCTAATTGAACTTTCCCTCCTTTTTTTATCATGAATTAGTGAGTTACTCGCTGTAGTTGTGATCGACGATGATGGAGAAGTGGTAGTCGGGGAAGCGGCTGAGGAGGTCGCTCTCCATCGTGGCGGCAAATGCCTGGCCGTCTTTGACGCTCTCCTCCGGCACGATGTCGATGGTAATCAGGTTGCGGTCTTCGTAGTAGAAGAAGGCGTGTACCTGGTGGACA
The DNA here is from genome assembly GCA_946548065.1 of uncultured Prevotella sp. Lineage (GTDB taxonomy): Bacteria > Bacteroidota > Bacteroidia > Bacteroidales > Bacteroidaceae > Prevotella. The sequence continues at coordinate 23,960 of CAMNPM010000017.1, forward strand.
TCGGCATGGTGGGCAGCATAGTCCATGACGTCGTGCTGCAGTTTTCCTAAACCCTGCACATCGGTGTTGATGGCATAGATACCAACGGTCAGGATGACGTGGAACTGCTCGTAGATGCGGCTGGCGATGGCGCGTGTAAGCCGGTGGATGTCACGAGCGGTCATCGTGTCGTCCACGTTGACGTGCAGCGAACCAATCATGGTGTCGGGCCCGTAACTGTTGATGATGATGTCGAAGACGCCGTGGACCTCCTTGAAACTCATGACCTCCTGCTTCAGCCGGGCCACGAAATCGGGCGAGACGCGGCTGCCCAGCAGTTCGTTGATGGGCGAGGCGAGCATCTCGTAGCCGGCCTTGAGGATGACCAGCGAGATGAGCGTACCGAAGATGCCGTCGAGGTTGACATCCCATATCAGCATGATAGCTGCCGAGATGAGCGTGCCCAGCGTGACGACGGCATCAAACAGCGCGTCGGCACCGCTGGCTATCAGCGCGTCGCTCTTCAGTTGTTCGCCCTTCTCCTTCACATAGCGCCCCAGCACCAGTTTGACGGCAATGGCAACGATGATGACCGTCAGCGTCACCGTGGAGTATTGCGGCATGGTGGGCTCGATGATTTTCCTGACCGACTCTATCAGCGACCCCACACCGGCCATGAGCACGATGACGGCGATGATGATGGCCGTGAAGTATTCGATGCGCCCGTGACCGAAGGGATGCTCGTGGTCGGCAGGGCGCTCCGAGAGCCGGGTGCCCACGATGGTGATGACGGCCGACAGCATGTCAGTCAGGTTGTTGACGGCATCCATGAGGATAGCCACCGAACCGGCGACCAGTCCCACTGCGGCCTTAAACGATGCCAGCAGCACGTTTGCGGCTATGCCGATATAACTCGTCCGAATGATTTGTTTGTTCCTGTCCATCAATCAGATTTCATTCCTTTAAAAGAATTGTTTAGTGTAAGGCAAGCCCCAGACCTTGGCGACGGCTTCGTAGGTGCAATGGCCATCAACCATGTTGACACCTCGCGCCAATGAATGGTCATCGCGACAGGCCTGCTGCCAACCCTTGTCGGCCAGTGCCAGCACATAGCGCAGGGTAGCGTTGGTGAGGGCAATGGTGGAGGTATTGGGCACCGCTCCGGGTATGTTGGCAACGGCATAGTGGACAATGCCATCGACGGTATAGACGGGGTCGCTATGCGTAGTGGGATGTGAGGTTTCGAAACAGCCTCCCTGGTCGATGGCGACATCAACGAGTACGGTACCCTGCTCCATCAGTCCCAGCATGTCGTGGGTAATCAGTTTCGGAGCAGCATCGCCCGGAATGAGCACGGAACCAATGACGATATCCACGGTGGGCAACTCGCGACGGATATTGTGCTCAGAGGAGTAGAGCGTATGCACGTTGGCAGGCATCTCAGCAGCCAACTGCTTCAGTCGGGGGAGCGACACATCGGTGATGGTGACGTCGGCTCCCATACCGGCAGCGATGCGGGCAGCAGCCTCGCCCACCGTTCCGCCACCCAGCACCAGCAAACGGGCGGGCTTGACACCAGGCACGCCAGCCATCAGTTTTCCCTTGCCTCCCTGCGTCTTCTGCAGATAGTAGGCTCCGTTCTGCGTAGCCATGCGTCCGGCAACCTCGCTCATGGGTATGAGCAACGGCAGCGAGTGGTCGTCGCGCTCTACGGTCTCGTAGGCGATACAGGTGGCACCGCTCTTCAGCATGGCGTGGGTCAGTTCCTCCTCACAGGCGAAATGGAAGTAGGTGAAGACAACTTGTCCCTTCCTGACCAGCGGATATTCCGGGGCGATGGGTTCCTTGACCTTGACTATCATCTCAGCCTCGCGATAGACATCCTCGATGGCGGGCAACAGTTGTGCGCCCACCGCCTCGTAGTCGCCGTCGCTGAATCCGCTGCCCTCCCCGGCAGTACGCTGCACATAGACAGTGTGTCCACGTCTTACTAACTCGGCAACACCCGACGGTGTCATGCCCACGCGGTTCTCGTTGTTCTTAATCTCTTTGGGAATTCCTACTATCATAACGGTTCAAGATTAATTGGTTCAACAATGAGGTAATAAAATATGATGCAAAGATACGAAATATCTGCGACATGACAATGAATAAATTACAAAATAATTTTAGTTACGCGCGGGGGGATGGTCAAATAAAGAATCACTTATTTGGCAGATAAAAGAAAAATGACTATCTTTGCGCATGAAATCGAAAACAAGGTCATAACTGAAGAGCATGATAGACAGGGCTACGGTAGATAAGATCATGGAGGCCACGAACATCGTGGATGTGGTGGGCGAGTTTGTTACCCTCCGTAAGGCGGGGGTTAACTATAAGGGTCTGTGTCCGTTTCATGACGACAAGACACCGTCGTTCATGGTGTCGCCCGCGCGGCAGATTTGCAAATGCTTTGCCTGCGGTGAGGGCGGCAATGCGGTGAACTTTCTGATGAAGCATGAGCAGATAACCTATCCCGAGGCCCTGCGGTGGCTGGCCAAGAAGTATAATATTGAGATACAGGAGCGCGAGCTGTCGGATGAGGAGAAGAAACAGCAGAGCGACCGTGAGTCGATGCTGGTGGTGAACGAATGGGCTTGCCAGTACTTCCACACGATACTGGGCAACGATGTCGACGGTATGGCCATTGGCAAGCAGTATTTCCGGAGTCGTGGCATCCGCGACGATATCATGGAGAAGTTCCAGCTGGGCTTTGCCCTGAACAAGCGCGATGCCCTAGCTCAGGAGGCTCGCAGGAAGGGCTTCAAGGATGAGTTTCTGGTGAAGACGGGGCTGTGCTATGAGAGGAAGGTGGAAGGAGGTGAGGACCAGGAGGGCGGCCGGACTGTGCTGATGGACCGCTTTGCGGGCCGTGTCATCTTCCCCTGGCTGAACGTCAGCGGCAGGGTGGTGGCCTTCGGAGGCAGAAAGCTGGATGCCGCCACCAAGGGTGTACAGCAGAAATACGTGAACTCGCCCGACTCGGAGGTGTACCACAAGGAGCGCGAGCTCTATGGCATCTATCAGGCCAAGAAGGCTATTGCGAAGGAGGACTGCGTGTATATGGTGGAGGGCTATACGGACGTGATAGCCATGCACCAGTGCGGGCTGGAGAACGTGGTGGCCAACTCCGGAACGGCGCTCTCGATGCATCAGGTGAAGCTGTTGCATCGCTTTACGGAGAACATCGTGCTGCTGTATGATGGCGACGAGGCAGGTATCCATGCTGCCATGCGTGGTACGGACATGCTGCTGCAGGAGGGTATGAACATCAAGGTGCTGGTGCTGCCCGACGGCGACGACCCTGACTCGTTCAGCCGCAAACACACCGCCGGGCAGTTCAAGGAGTATATCGAGAAGAACCAGACGGACTTCATCGAGTTCAAGACCAATCTCCTGCTGAAGGGTGTCACCGATCCGCAGAAGCGCTCGGAAGCCATCGGTAACATTCTGAAGAGCGTGTCGATGATCCCTAACGAACTGAAGCGCACGACCTATATCTCCATCTGTGCCCATCGGTTCCAGGTGCGCGAGGATGCCCTGGTGTCGACGGTGAATAAATACATAGTCCGCGAGAAGGAGGAGCGACAGAAGGAGCGCGACAGGGAGCAGGGGCTGCAAACCAATGGCGGACAGCAGGCTGAGGCTGAACCGGCAGAACCCATCGGCCTGCATACGGCCCTTGAACAGACCACGGAGGTGGAAAGGCTGCTGGTGCAGAATATTATCCGATATGGCAACGAGGTTATCTTCACCGACCTGGAGACGGAGGACGGCGCACTGATAGATATGAATGTGGCTCAGTATGTGGACTTCGACCTGGGACAAGACGGTCTGACGTTCTCCAATGAGCTGTACAACCGCATCCTGCAAGAGGCGGTGGAGCACTCGTCTGACGGGCAGTTCAAGGCGGAGTACTACTTTATGCACCACAGCGATCCGGAGGTGAGCCGGCTGGCGGCCCAGCTGGGCATCGACAACCACCAGCTGAGCAAGAGCTTTGCCAAGGAACCCGAAACTGCTGAACTGCGGCAACGCATGCAGCACCTGATACTGGACTTCAGGATGGACATCGTGAACCAGCATCTGAAGGATGTGCAGCGGCAGCTGAGCGAGATGGGGAGCCGCTACGAGCCGGCGAAACTGAAAGAGCTGATGGAGCAGTACCGTCAGACCCAAGAGCTGCGTAATGCGCTGGCCAAGCGTCGAGGGTCGGACGTACTAATATAGTAGAGAGTAAGGGTATGGGCGGAATGTTTTATATGCTTGGGGTAGTCCTGCTGTGGGTGACGATAGCGTTTGCCGTGATCCACGTAGTTTTGGACAACCGGCAGCCGGCCAAGACTATGGCCTGGGTGCTGGTGATGGTGTTCCTGCCCGTGGCAGGATTGTTGCTCTACTTGTTCTTCGGCCTGAACCAGCGCCGCGAACGGTTGGTGGAACAACGCTCGCTGGACCAGTTGTCGAAACGTTCGATGCTCAGCTTCGTGGAACAGCAGAACCTGCATATACCTGAGTCGTACGAGCAGATGGTGGAGTTGTTCATCAACCAGAATCAGTCGCTGCCATTCAAGGACAATAGCGTAGAGATCATGACCAGCGGCTACGACTTCATCCCGGTGCTTCTGAAAGATATAGCCAGCGCCCGCCACCATATCCATATCGACATCTATATCTTCGAGGACGATGCGCTGGGCAATCTGGTGGCCGATGCCTTGATTGCCAAGGCACGTGAGGGGGTGAAGGTGCGTATTGTTTTCGATGACGTGGGCTGTTGGAAGGTGGATAGTGCTTTTTTTGAGCGGATGCGCGAGGAGGGTATAGAGATCCATTCGTTCCTGCCGGTGCACTTCCCTCAGTTCACCAGCAAAGCCAACTATCGCAACCACCGCAAGATAGTTGTCATAGACGGCAAGGTGGGCTATGTGGGAGGCATGAACATCGCTTTGCGATATGTGAAAGGCATCAGCCTGGGAGCGAAGGGAGGAAACAGACTGCCCTGGCGCGACACGATGCTGCGGCTGCAGGGGGGCATTGTCTACTCGCTGCAACGAGCGTTCCTGGTCGACTGGTATTTCGTTGACCGTACGCTGATTACCGACCGGGTGTACTATCCTGCCCTGACAAACGGGGTGGGAAACAACTGTCTTGCCCAGATGGTTACCAGCGGTCCTTCGATGCCTTACCCTGAGATTATGCAGGGATATGTACGTGCCATCACGGCCGCCAGGCGCTACGTTTATATGGAGACGCCCTATTTCCTGCCCAACGAGCCCGTGCTCTTCGCCCTGAAGACGGCCACAATGGCAGGCGTCGACGTGTGTGTGCTCTGTCCGAGACGCTCAGATGCCCGTTTTACGGAGTGGGCTTCGCGCAGCTATCTGCGCGAGTTGAGCGAGGCTGGCGCCCGAGTGTATTTGTATGAAACGGGGTTTCTGCACTCGAAGGTCATGATAGTCGACGATGCCATTACCACCTGTGGCTCGACCAATCTGGATTTCCGCTCCTTTGAGAACAACTTCGAGTCGAACGTCTTTATTTATGATGAGGGTACGGCTCTCCGCATGAAGGAGATCTTCATGGATGACCTTTCGCAGAGTACGCTTCTGGATGATGTGGAGGACTGGGTGCGTCCGAAGTTTATGCATCGCTTGTGGGAGAGCGTGACGCGCCTTCTGTCTCCGCTGCTCTAACCTGTCGTATCAGCGAAAGATGGAGAAATTGACACTGCCGTACTGGCGGTGCTCTATGAAGTGTGGGTGCAGGGAGAAGTCATAGTCCTTGCCGTGCTCCAGCACCATGATGCCATCGGGACGAAGGAGTCCTTTCTCCATAATGATGTCAGGAATCTGAGCCAGTTCCTTGAGGGCGTAGGGCGGGTCGGCAAAGATAAAGTCGAACTGCTGTCGGCAGGACTTCAGGAATCGGAACACATCGCCCCTGACGGGTATGGCTGCCGGTTCGTCTCCCTCTGAGGGTGCGGCATTGCTGTGGCTGTTGGCGGTGAGCTTTTTGAGGCATTCCTGTATGAAGCGGTGGTGATCGCGGTCCAGCTCTACGCTCACTACGCGCCTGCATCCTCGGGAGAGCAGTTCCAGCGTGATGCTCCCCGTGCCAGAGAAGAGGTCGAGCGCTTCTGCGTCGTCAAAGTCGACATACTGGATGAGCACATTGAAGATGTTCTCCTTTGCAAAGTCTGTGGTGGGACGTGCCTTGAAGGTGCGCGGAATGTCGAAGTGGCGTCCTTTGTATTTTCCGGTAATGATTCTCATAGGCCTTTCAGATAGTAAAGCATCAAGTCGTAGGGCATATCGGTGATTTGCGTCACCTGGGCGCGGTTGAACTCTCCTGATGGATTGCTTGGCAGTACGCGCTTGATGAAGGTTCTGGCTTTCTGGATGAGAGTGTCGCGCTCAGGCATGTCGCCAGCCAGATGCAGCTCGTCTTCACGAGCCTCCAGGCCGAGCTGCTTCCATACAGAGAGCAGGTAGTAGAGGGCATCGTCGGCCTGGGTGACGGCAAAGGAGTTGCAGAACTTGAATCGGTTCTGTCCGAACGCAAAGACTTCGAGCCGCTGGTCGTGGAAATAGCCGAACAGCTTTTGTGCCTTTCCTGTGAAGTTCTTCTGGTAGGCATGGCTCCAGATGGGTACGTTAGCGGGTATGGTGCGCAGGTGTTCAAAGTGGTCGCGAACAACCTGATAGAGGTCTTTCTGGATGGCGAAGACCAGCGTGGCGTTCAGGTCGGGCAGCACATAGTGCATGACAACCTCCGGCTTTTGCTGGGTGCAGGCATGATGATAGAGCATCTCCTGTTGGTCTTCCTGAAACAAGTTGGTGGGTATGGTCAGCACGGGTGTGTCGACGAGCAGAGTGGCCCGGTCGTACACGTTGTCTAGCAGCGGCAGGGTGCGAAGTGCCTCGCGCATATTGGCAGCCATGGAGATGCTGTTCTTCACGGCATAGGGGGTGAAGACAACCTTGCTCTCCTGGGGTGTGGAGAACGACAGGCTGTGCTGACTGATACGTATGATGAGTCGCTGGTTCATTGTTCTAATATGCTCAGCACGCACAGTGCAGCGAGGAGCGCACTGACAAGTGCCAAAATGATGTTTGTCTTCTGGATGTTAGTCATTTCTGTGTGCAAAGTTACGATTTAGCGGCAACAAAACAAAGAAAATCTTTCTTTTTTTGTATCTTTCCTCTATAAATGGAGGACAAATTGCCCCGCAGAGGTAACGATCTCCGCGCAATCCGTTCCTGTATGCACATGAATCCCTAAAAAATTAGACCTCAAATATACAAAATAAATGTGACTTAGAGCACGGAAATGATTAGGAATGGGCGTATGTGAGCCTTGATTTGTAACTTTTCGGGGCAATTTGTTCACATTTTTATCTCGACTGGCTTAAAATCTCGGAAATTTTATCTAAATTTGCAGCATGATTTACCCTAAGAACTTTGAATCGAAAATAGGTTTTGACGAAATACGCAGACTTCTGAAGGAGCAATGCTTGAGTACGCTGGGGCGTGAGAAGGTTGACCAAGTGGGCTTCTCCGACGATGCCGCTATGGTGAACGAATGGCTGGAGCAGGTGCGCGAACTGCGCCGTATGGAGCAAGCTCAGGAGAAGCCTGAGATGAACTTCTTCTTCGACGTGCGCGAGTCGGTGGCACGTATCCGTCTGGAGAACACCCATCTGGAGGAGGACGAGCTGTGGGATCTGAGACGGTCGCTGGAAACGATAGGAAAAATCGTGAGCTTTCTGAACAAGCCTGAGGATGCGGAGAGAGAGGATTCCGAACCCCGGTACGCCTACCCCGCCCTGCACAGGCTGGCTGCTGAAGTAGGGACGTTTCCTGCCATGATAAGAAGGATTGACTCTATTCTGGACAAGTTTGGCAAAATCAAGGACTCTGCCTCGATGAACCTGGCCGGCATCCGTCACGACATGGAGCAGACGGCAGGTTCTATATCGCGCACTCTGTATACTATTCTGCATTCAGCCCAGCGCGAGGGTCTGGTAGCACAGGACGTGGCTCCCACGATGCGCGACGGTCGGCTGATGATACCGGTGGCTCCAGGACTGAAGCGCAAGATCAACGGTATAGTACACGACGAGTCGGCCACAGGCAAGACTGTGTTCATAGAGCCAGCCGAGGTGGTGGAGGCCAACAATAAGGTGCGCGAGCTGGAGGCTGCCGAGCGAAGGGAAATCATACGCATACTGACCGTATTCAGCGACGAGCTGCGCCCTCACGTGCAAGAGGTGCTTGAGTCGTACCGATTCCTAGCCGAGATAGACCTGATACAGTCGAAGGCGAGGATGGCCGAGCAGATGCAAGCTTTCGAACCAGATGTGAAAGCCGAACCCCATATCGACTGGATCAGGGCCATCCACCCGCTGCTGGAGCGTTCGCTCAAGAGGCAGGACAAGAAGGTGGTACCCTTGGACATCAGATTGGAATGGAGTGGTGAAGACAGTGAGGGCATAAGGAAGGATCGTGGCAGGCTGTTGATTATCAGTGGTCCGAACGCGGGAGGCAAATCTGTGTGCCTGAAGACTGTGGGGCTGCTTCAATATATGTTGCAATGCGGCCTGAGCATCCCCATTGGAGAACGCTCTACATGTGGTGTCTTTGAGAACATCATGATAGACATTGGCGACGAGCAGTCGATAGCCGACGACCTGTCGACCTACTCCAGTCACCTTCTGAACATGAAGAACATGATGAAGCAAGCCGACAGCAAGACGCTGCTGCTGATTGACGAGTTCGGAGGCGGTACGGAGCCCGCTATTGGCGGAGCCATTGCCGAAGCCGTGCTGAAGCAGTTCTGGAAGAAAGAGGCCTTTGGCATCATCACCACCCACTACCAGAACCTGAAGCACTTTGCCGAGGACCATCCTGGTGTGGTGAACGGTGCCATGCTCTACGACCGCCACGAGATGCAGGCCCTGTTCCAGCTCAGCATCGGACAGCCCGGCTCGAGCTTCGCCATTGAGATAGCCCGCAAGACGGGCATACCTGAGGAGGTGATCAACGACGCGTCGGAGATAGTAGGATCGGACTACATACAGAGCGACAAGTACCTGCAGGACATTGTGCGCGACAAGCGCTATTGGGAGGGCAAGCGGCAGACCATACACCAGCACGAGAAGCGACTGGCAGCCAGCGGTGAACGTCTGGATGCCAGCATCGAAGAGATAGAACGCGAGCGCAAGGCCATTCTGCGCCGTGCCCAGGAGCAGGCCGAGGAGCTGCTGCGCCAGGCTAACCAGAAGATAGAGAACACCATCCGTGAAATCAAGGAGGCTCAGGCAGAGAAGGAGCACACCCGACTGGTGCGCGAGGAACTGCAACAGTTCCGCGAGCAGGTGGTGCAGGACGACACACGCGGACTGATGAGCGAGGAGGACTTTGCCAAGAAGCTGCGCCAGATGGAGGAGCGCAAGGCCCGTAAAGCCAAGCGCAAGGACGAGAAGACCAAGGCAGAGCAGAGCACCGCTGCCCGACTGAACGCAGCAGCCAAAGCCGTAGCCGACCCTGCAGCCATTGTGGTAGGCTCTACGGTTCGCATGAAAGGTCTGAGCACCATCGGCAAGGTGGAGAGCATACAGGGCAAGCAGGCTACGGTGGTGTTCGGTGGCATCAGGACAAAGGTGAAGCTGGAACAACTGGAGCGGGCTACCTCCCCCAGCCCCTCCAAGGGAGTGGAGCAAGGTGAGAATGCAGTCAACCGGCATGCCCACCTGGCCATCCAAACCTCAAAGATGACTCGTGCCACCATTGAGGACCGCAAGCATAACTTCCATCAGGACATTGACGTGAGAGGGATGCGTGGCGACGAGGCGGTGGATGCCGTGATGCACTTCATCGACGATGCCATCCTGATGGGAATGTCAAGAGTACGCATCCTGCACGGTACGGGTACCGGCATCCTTCGACAACTCATCCGCCAATATCTGAACACCGTGCCTAACGTAAAAAAAGCCAAGGACGAGCACGTGCAGTTTGGCGGAGCTGGCATCACAGTGGTGGACCTGGATTAGCCACACACAACCGCACACACGGTGGTCGACCAGGATTAACCACACACAACCGTGCAGACGGTGGTCGCTTCAGAACGGATAGCCAATGCCGAAATGAAGCGTCTGGTTGCGCTTAATGCCATCGGTATTGAAAAAGCCCGAGCGATCAGTCTCATAAGGCACATGCAGCGCTATACCCCAGTCTAGACGAAGTACCAGGAAGTCGAGGTCGTAACGTATGCCGACACCAGTTCCTACAGCCATCTCGCGCAAGATATTCTTCACCTCGAACTTGCCAGCCACACCGTCGGCTGTGTTCCACACATTGCCCGCATCGATGAACAATGCACCATGCAGACGGCCAAACAGGCGCTGCCGGTACTCCAGGTTACCCAGCAGCTTGACATTGCCGTTGCGCATCAGATAGTCTGTAGCCCTGTCGCCAAACGACTCCACACCGCCGGGTCCGATACCTCGCACGGAGAAAGCGCGCACACTGTTGGCACCACCAACATAGAAGAGCTCGCTATTGGGAGCCTGCGAGGAATTGCCATAACACCACACATAGCCACCATTCAAATGAGCCACCAGATGGGCAGCATCGCTCAGCGTCCACGTCTTGGTAAAGTCGGTCTCTACCTTCAGAAACTGCGAATAGGGATTCTTGAAGAGTTTCTTGTTCTTCTCGTTCCACCTGTCCCCCTTCATCATATAGAACATCGAGAGCACGTTGCCCGACTCACTGAGCGTTGTCTCCCAGCGCACGGGATGGCGCATTGCAGAGGGCGACTTATAAGTGTAGGTATAGCGAATCTCAGGAATGAAATAGTCCTGCATGAGGACTTGCAGATAGGGAATCGTGCTGACCAGCGCATCGTAGGCGGCAGTGTGGGTGTTCATAAACTGATACTTCACCGTCAGGGGCGACAACTCGTGACGGCTCTGAGCCGTAGGCTGCCAGCGGTAGGTCCACTCGCCCGACACCACATGCATCTTATAATAACTTGGGCGATAGATGATGTTGGTGCTGATCTTGGCCAGCGTGGAAGGGGTTGTATAGAACCTACGGCGACGGATGGGCCGTCCGTTCTTGTCGCGCCGTATGCGATTGCCGCCAAAGAAGGGGGCGATGATGCGCGGGAACTCGATTGACGCATCGGCACCGTACTCGTAGTTGTTCATGCTGGAGCCTCCGCTGGTTGACCACTCGTAGGAACCGTGCAGATTGACGTCAATCTTCTCACCGCCTCGGAAAGCATTGCGGCGCGTGACACCCAGTCGCAGCTCAGGACCCATGCGGCCGATGGTGCGGACGTTGAAGTTGGTCTCGATATAGAAGTCCCAGGGCTTGTCGAAGACGCAGTTGAGCGTCAGGTCGAGCGTGTCGGAAGCAGAGCGGTTTGCCGACAGACTGTCGGTGGTGCGAGGCGTGAACACGAAGTCAGTCATCGAGAACAGCCCCATGGCATTGATCTTGTTGACCGACTGCAAATAGTCGTCATAGCTATACAGCTGTCTTGGGCGCAGACGTAGGTCGGCCATCAGCACTCTCGGCCGGATAGGAGGCCGCTTGCCCGCGAACCGGATGGTGAAGAAGCGACCTCGGAACGAGTCGGTGGGCTGCTCCATGAAGCTTTTCCTCATGTTGATATTGACGCGGCCGATATACCACTTGCGCTGGGCATTGTCCGGGATACCGTCAGCCAGTTGCAGGCGCAGCTGGGCCTTTCCGCTGACCACAGTGGTATCGGCCAGATAGGAGGCAAAGCTCGGCTGATAGAAATAGTATCCGTTATTGCGGAGCAAAAGACTGATGCGGCGGCGTTCAGCATCGAGACTGCTGGCCGCAAAAGGGTCGCCCTTATGGATGTGTGCATCGCTGAGAGAGGAGCGTATCAGGCTGTCGGCCTCGGCAGAAAACCCGAAGTATCCAATGCTGTCCAGACGGTAGAGCCGTCCCGGCCTTACCGTGTAGCCTATCTTGGCCGTACGGGGATTCTTCTGCTGTACGATATGGTAGTCGACCTGTCCTCCGAAGAACCCGTGATTCTCCAGAACCGACCGTGCCACCTGGGCTCGCAGCTCAGGATTAACCCACGACATGAGCACAGGCTGCTTGCCGAAGGTCTTGAACATCCAGCGCCCGAAGCGCGAGTTGGAATTCTGATAGCGGTTCCACACGCTGACACCCAATGAGAAAGGCATACGATAGTAGCTGCTGCCGAAGATGGCTCCGTTGGGTGCCGTGGCCAGAGCTGCCTCTATCTCAGGCTTGACGGTATCAAAGTAGTCGACGTCCGAAATACTGTCGACAGCTGCGCATGAATCAGGCCGTTGTGGGACGGCGTCGTAGGCTATCTTTGTCAGCCCCGTGAACAGCTGGTCGCCGTCCGGGATGTTCTTCGTCATCGAACAGGACACGAAGAGCAGCGCGAGGAGGATATAGCAGAAACTATTTCTTTTCATTTGAGGTGGTTTTGATAGAGTCAGAAGGAGCAACAGCCGGGCTGCCAGCCTGACCGGGCAAGGGTCGCCTGAGCATGGGGGCAGGATCCTTGAACCGGAAGATGTCCCAGAACGACTGCAGCGAGCGTCGCCAGGTGAAGCCACCGCCATACTTCTGGGTATAGCCGTCGAGCCAGTCGAAGCTGTTGTTCTGATAATATAGGGTAATAAACTTGTTGGCCGTATGGTCAAGACGGTACTCCAAAGATACATTATCGAAGAACGAGTTGTCGCGCTGCTGCAGCTCGGTGCCTGTCGATACCTTGCCCCCCACGGCCACCTTCAGACGGTTGTTCATGAAGCGCTTGGCAAACTTGAACGAATAGTCCGTATGGCTGGCTCCCGAGGCATCCGTCCCGCTGTCCATGCCGAAGGAGAGATCGAGCGTACGCAGGGCATTGCCCGTAATATTGCTGATCTCCGAACTGAGGAACGAGCTGAGTGCAGAGTTCATGGAGAAGGCTCCCGTGTTGCCGTCGGCCAGATACATACCCGTGGTGAGCATCGTCACGGCCAGCTTGCCGCGCTGCTCCACCCCCATCGACAGCAGTTCGCTCTCCACCTGCATATCCTCCGGGGCATCAAGGGTGAACTCCAGGCCCATGTCGCTGAGCGTCTTGGTAATCTTCACACCGCAGTCGAAGTCTACGCTACGCGCTGCTCCACCATTGCTGTTGACGGTGGCCTTGGTGCGCTCGGTGGCAGTAATATTGAGGGTCGGGTTCATGGGGTCGCCGGTAAACTCGATATACGACCCATCCCGAATGGTGAACGTCTTGAGCGGAATGACGGGCATCGAATACTTCATCTCTCCGTTCGACAGCGTATAGCGGCCTCGAAGCTGCAGACTCTCTACTGGCGAGTACTGCATGCGGAGCGATCCGCCGCCCATCAGGTCGATATAGTTGGAATGGTCGGTATTGAGATAAGCCATGATATGAGCTCCCTTCGACACGTTGACCGTCATGTCCATCTGGAATCCGTTGAGTGCAGGGCGCTGCACCACCACCTGGGCGGTGTCGCTGAAGTCGGTAAACTTCACCAGTTCCTTCAATTGGTTATCCGACGACAGTGGCGAGTCGCGCAGCACATAGCTCATATCGGTAGAGCCCAACACCTCCAGGCGTCCTCGCATCATCAGATTGTCTATCGGCCCTCGCATAGAGGCAAAGGCATTGACGAAGGCCTTGCCATAGGCAATGCTCTTGGCATTCTCCGGTGCACCGATAATCTGGAAGTCGCGCGCCCGCATCCTCACATCCACCATGACGCGTTCCAGCTGTCCGAAGTCGACGCTGCCCTGTATGTTCAGCGGGTTGTTGTTGTGGGCATAGACGGCAAAGTTCTCCAGCAGCAGCTTGGAGTCCTGTATGCGCACGGGGTCATTGTCGAAGCGCAGCTTCATGCCATAGGGTACGCTCTCCACATAGGAGGAGTCAAGATATATCTCTCCGTTGATCTTCGGCTGCGACAATGGTCCCAAGATGGTCAGCTCGCCGTCACCGTAGCCATGCAGTCCGAACAGCTGGTCAGGGACGAATCCGTTGACCAGCGACAGCGGGGTATGCTGTAGCTGTAGACGGGCATCGAGCGAGCCGCTACCTTTATTATAATAGGTACCCGTGAGCAAGCCCACCTCCATGTAGTCTTTCATCAGACGCGCCTCAATGGCATGGGCGTCGTCCTCGCGCTGCAGATAAACCAGCTCTGTGCTGAGGTTGCCCAGCGGGCTGTCCTCGTAGGTCATCTGCCGCACCTCCATATCGCCCACCATAGAGAACTGTCCGGCAGCATTCTGTACCACATGGTAATCGCCATTGAGCACGCCCGTCATGCGGGGCAGATAGGGAATCACGGAGGTGACCTCGCCCAGGTTCAGCTTGTTCAGGCTGACGGTGATGTCCTGCAGGGCCGAGGGGTCGCTGTCGCCTGAGTATATCTTCACACCCGTGCCGTCGTCGGCCACCAGGTCGATATTGGTCTGTATCTTATTGTTGGCCGTCAGCAGCACATAATTGTCCTTGTTCAGGTTGAACTCCTTGTAACCGATGGTGGGACGGCTGGGAACCAGATGGAGCTGGATTCCGCTGTCCACCATCTCGGCCTGTGCTCCGATGCGGGCTCCCAGCTTGTCGGCAGCATCAAAGTAGCGTACGCCAAAGGTGGCTCCGTGCTCCTGGAACAAGCCGTCGAAGAGGGCATTGAACACGAACTGGGGGTTCTGCTTGTTGTTGCGCACCTGTCCGACAAAGGAGAGGTGGCTCTTGCGCTGTATAAGGTGCAGGTTGATGGTGTCCAGACGTACGTCGCCTACCGTCAGCGAATGTATATATCCGTCGCCATTGATGCCCGCCGCTACGGATGCACTGATGTCGAGCAGCATATCCTTGAACTCGACACCAAGACTGGACTTGAACATCGTCGCTATAGGATTCTCCTGCTTGCTCTCTATGCGCAGCTTCATGGTAGGGAGCAGCCGGCGTATGGCAGGCTGGTCGATGATGCGATGGTCGAGCTTGTCGGCAACCGAATCGGCGAGCGTCGTGAGCTGGCTCAGCAGACGGTCGCAGGAGCCGCTGGCATCAAACTTGACAATGAAGTCGCCACTCTGGGCGCGGACATAGGTGGTATCAGAACGCGTCTTCAGCAGCAGTCCGATGTCTGTGGGGTGATACACCCTGCTGGAGTCGCGCAGGGTCAAGTCGCTGAACAATCCGCTGACGGTATGCGCAGTCTTGAGGTCGGAACTGATGTCCACATGGCCACAGAGGCCAAGCGCCAGCGGTTTGTCCACCAGCCCCATGCGATAGAAGTCGACCTGGCCGACGTCGACCGTCAGTATACCGTTCAGCCGTTTGGTATTCATCTGGGCATCAATACCCACCATGCCGTCGAGCAGCTCATTGCGGCTGTCCAGTGAAGCCTGCAAGAGACCGTCATGTACCCGTGCCTGCACCTGCATGTGGTCGAGGTTCCACTTCCCATATCCCAGATGCGCTATCTCTCCCTGGGCGTCAAGCACTGTACGGGGCGACAGCGGGTCGGTACCCTGCCCTTCCGCCTTGAGGTTGGCCGTGAGCAGCTGGAGCGACTCGCGGGGCATGAAGTGCTGCAGATTCAGGCTGTTCACCTGGAGCTGGGCATCGTAGCGCATCTGCTGGGTATTCAGCCTGCCCTTCAGTGCCAGAGTGCCTGTGCCCTCGCGGGCTTCTACGTCGACATCGTAAAGAGGTCCGTCGGCCTTCAGCCGTCCCTCGGCCGCAAGGGGCGGGATGCGATAGTTGCGCTGTACGCTGCGCGGCAGTGCTGCAAGGACGAAGCCCAGGTCCTGTGTCTGTGCCTTGAACTGCACGTCGGCCCGCAGGCGCTTCATGTCGTTGAGATGAGCTATAAACCCATCGGCCTTGGCTGCAAGGGCGGTGGGCAGCGAGAGGTCGAGGCCGGTAAACTCCATGAGCTTCATATTGCCCGAGAGGGTTCCCTTGAGGGCCATCGGATAGTGGGGCCAGCGCTCGCGCAGGGAGGGGGGTAGGGAGGAGAGGACGGGCAGTATGTCCTGACGTCCTAACTGGGCATCGAGGGTCAGTTGCAGCTGTCCTGGCGCAATGGAGTCAGTAAACGACAGCGGCATGCCCAGGCTCAGCGAGAGGTCGCTATCGGGCGTCTTCAGATGGAACGACGGTGCACTGATGCTGTCGTTCTGAAAGCTGAGTGCTCCGGTGTGGATGTTCAGTTGTCGGTAGCTGATGTCATTGTATGCCAGGGCGGCGTCGGTCCAGTCGATGCTGCCCACCGAGTAGGCGGGTGCTCCCAGGTCGGCCAGCACGTCGCGAGCCGTCAGTGCTCCCAGTCCCACGGTGACAGCGGCAGAGTCGGCCGGCAGGTGTATGTCTACCTGTGAGCGCAGGATGCTCAGGCTGTCGGCATGTATCTTCCAGAGGGTTTTCGAGGTAGTGGTATCCTCTGGCACGGAGTCGCGCAGCAGCACGTCGAGTCGGGCCTCCTCCAGGCGGGTACCGTTCACCTCTACGGTCTGTTGGTCAAGGTCGATTCCCCTGCTTTCCACATACAGACGCTTGAAATCGCCCTTTACGCGCACGGCATCTATAAATCCATTGGTGTTCAGACGGGTGTTGCTGAGCTGCAGCGCGTTGATGACCACGCGATGGTCCTTCAGCGGCCACAGCTCTACGTCGACCACCAGCTGCTGCACGTCGGCAATGGTATCCGACTGGTCTATCATCTTGAAGTCGTCGATGGCCAGGTCCAGGGGGAATGCCAGCTGTACGTGCCCCACGCTGATGTGCATCCCCGTCTTCTCCGAGGCAATCGAGGCGACCTTGTCGACGGCCCAGTTCTGTACGGGAGGCAAGTAGAGCAGCCCCACCGCTACTGCAAAGAGGAGCAGGGGGCTCAGCAGGATGCCTGATATCCACCAGAACGTTTTCTTCATTACCGTGTGGAGTGAGGGTTGATAGGTGTGGAGAGGTGGGCGAACGACTGCCAGAGGTTGTCGTCGGGCAGCGGAGCCTCCACGGCGATGTGCTCTTTTGAGACCGGATGTACGAATTCCACTCGCCGGGCCAGCAGCGCGATGCTTCCGTCAGGGTTGCTGCGCCGGGCTCCATACTTCAGGTCGCCCTTGATGGGGCAGCCCATGGCCGCGAGCTGGCAGCGTATCTGATGGTGGCGGCCCGTCAGCAGCTGCACTTCGAGCAGGGTATAGCGGTCGGACTGTCCTATGACGCGATAGTTCAGCAGGGCCTTCTTCGCCTGGGGGCGCTCATGGTCGTAGGCATACGACTTGTTCTGCTTCTCGTTGCGCACCAGCCAGTGCTCCAGTGTGCCTTCGTCGTGGTGGGGTGGCTGCTGCACGATGGCCCAGTAGGTCTTATGCACCTCGCCCTGCCGGAACATGTCGTTCAGGCGCGAGAGAGCCTTTGAGGTTCGGGCGAACACCACCAGTCCCCAGACGGGACGGTCGAGCCGGTGCACCACGCCCAGGAATACGGCCCCGGGCTTGGCATACTTCTCTTTGATATAAGCCTTGACGGTTTCCGACAACGGTGTGTCGCCGGTCTTGTCGCCCTGCACTATCTCGCCGCTGCGCTTGGCGACGATGATGACGTGGTTGTCCTCGTAGATTACCTGCATTGACGGTTGTGGTGTCTATGATTATAGTTCGGCATCGGAGCACTGGAAGGTGGTACCCTTCGAGATGTCTCCCGTCTCCAGTCCCAGCTTGAACCACTTCATGCGCTGCTTGGACGTGCCGTGATTGAACGACTCCGGCACGGCATATCCGCGGGCCTTCGTCTGCAGATAGTCGTCGCCAATCTTCTGTGCGCAGTTGATGGCCTCCTCGATGTCGCCGTCCTCCAGCGAGCCGAAGCGCTTGTTGTCGTGGTGGGCCCATACGCCGGCGTAGAAGTCGGCCAGCAGCTCCAGGCGTACTGACAGCTTGTTGGCCTCAGCCTGCGGCAGACGGGCCATCTGCTCGTGCACCTTCTGCAGCGTGCCCGTCAGGTATTCCACATGATGGCCTACCTCGTGGGCTATCACGTAGGCATAGGCAAAGTCGCCGTCGGCCCCCAGCTGCTTCTTCATGGTGGTGAAGAACGACAGGTCGATATACAGCTTCTGGTCGCCCGAGCAGTAGAAAGGTCCCATGGCTGCGGAGCCCTGCCCGCAGGCCGTCTGCGTACCGTCGGTGTAGAGCACCATCGTGGGGTTCTGGTACTGGGCGCCATTGGCCTTGAAAATCTCTGACCACACATCCTCCGTTCCGCCCAGGATCTGGGTCGAGAACTTGGCCAGCTGCTGTTCTTCCTCCGTAAACTCGCGCTGACCTTCGTTCACCTGGGCATTGGTGCCGGTGAGCGAACCCAGTCCGCCATTCTGCTGCACCGTCTGGACCACGGCCTCCAGGGGGTTGCCACCCGACATCCAGGCCATAAGGGCCACTACGATAATACCGCCGATTCCGAGACCGGCCTTTGCACCTCCGCCCATACCGCGGCGGTCTTCTACATTCGAGCTTTCGCGTCTTCCGTCTAATTTCATTTTGTCTGATATTTAAATATTGCAGGCGCAAAGTTACGAAAAGTAGAGCGAAATGCCAAATTTATTTGCGCTTTTCTGAGGAGAAGCAGCTCAGCGGGGAGACAGAGGCGGGGGGAAAGCTTGCAGCAAGCAGCGGATAACCGAGTAAAGTGGTCTGTACTCGACCATCCGACCGTCCGGGGCCGAGCAG
Source organism: uncultured Prevotella sp. (assembly GCA_946548065.1). Lineage (GTDB taxonomy): Bacteria > Bacteroidota > Bacteroidia > Bacteroidales > Bacteroidaceae > Prevotella. Next base: position 42,766 of record CAMNPM010000017.1, read on the forward strand.
AGAGGTCTCTACTCAATAAACTACGGAGTAAACATAGCCGCGCTGGCGGTTCTCCACCGTCTCAATGCTGTGGCGGAACCCTGTCAGCACGTCCTTGATATTGTCTGAAATCCCCGTGCCAGAGAGCTTCAGCACCGCCTCCTTCATGGTCCAGAGCCGGATGAACTCCCAGCGGGGGTCGGAGGAGCACTCGATCTGCTCCACCTCCCGGTCGTTCATCGTGTAGCGCACCAGACTGTCGTGAAACTCGCGTACGCTCTCCACATCCACGCCTACCGGACGGTCGCTCACTGCGCAGATGACGGCCTGGCGGCAGTGGCTCAGGTTAAAATGAATCTCGGGATGGCCCACCAGCGAGGGCTTGCCGTGCTCGCCATATTCGAACACCGGCTTCTCGCCGATGCCGTACTCGCGGCGCAGGCCCTCGCACAGCAGCAGATAGGCCATCGCGCAGGTCTTGCGACCCTGCTCAAACTTGAACTTCAGGGCCTGCTCCCGGCGCTGGTCCGAGAGCAGCGGCAGGGCTGCCTCCAGGTCGAAACCCGGGATGTCGTCGTTCAGATATATCATAACAATAGCAATAATCGGGGTGCAAAGGTACACCATTTTCCCCATACGGCAAAGTTTTTTTTAGAAAAGCATGGCCACTTTCTAATTAATTGTTACCTTTGCAGACATTTTAAAAACACATGGTATTTATGAGACACTACGCACCAGCCTTTTCGCAGCTAATGCTACAACACCTAAAAGCCGCGCTCCTGCTCACGCTGCTGACCGTCAGCCTGACCGCGCTGTCGCAGGAAGTGAACAAGAAGTGGGGCAAGCCCACCCAGGAAGAACTCAGTATGACCGAATACCCCCCCGACAAGGACGCCCCCGCGGTACAGCTGTACCGCTCCGTCGACGTCTACTACAGCTTCTCCAGGGGCATCCAGGTGTTCTACGACGTGCGCTGCCGTCTGAAGGTGCTCAAGCCCGAGGGGCGCGGCGTGGGCGATGTCAGCATCTCGCTGCGCCAGGGCGAAAGCTACCGCACGATGCGCGAGATAGTGACGGGACTGAAGGCCGCAGCCTACAACCTGGACAACGGCAAGCTGGTGAAGACCAAGATGGAAAGCTCGATGGTCAACGAGGAGCAGGTCGACAAGACCGAGAAGCTCATCAAGTTCAGCGTGCCACAGGTTCGCGTGGGTACCGTCATCGAGTACGAATACCGCATAGAGAGCGACTTCTTCTACGACCTGCACGACTGGCATGCCCAGAGCGACATCCCCGTGCGCTGGACCCGCTACGAGCTCTCCGTGCCGGAGTGGTTCCGCTTCAGCATCGAGCAGTCGGGCGCCGCCCACCTCGAATATAGCGCAGAGGAGGGCAACATGACCATCGAGGGCACACCACTCAGCACCGAGGAGAAGACCTTCATCGGCGAGTTCCTGCCCGCCCTGAAGGAAGACGACTTCGTGTGGTGTGCCGCTGACTACGGCAGCAAGGTGACCCACGAGCTGCGCGGCATCTATGTACCCGGCGAGGTACACAAGAACTACACCAGCACGTGGCAAGACATAGACAAGCAGCTGAAGGACGACGAGGAGTTCGGCTGGCGCATCAAGAAGAGCAGCCCCCTGAAGGCGGAAATCCTTGCCGCCGGCATACCCGCCATGGCCGACCCGCGCCAGCGCGTGGCCGCCGTATGGCAGATGCTCGGCAGCCGGGTGCGCTGGAACAACCACTATGGCTTCTGGGCCAAGTCCGGGGCGCGCGTACTGAAGGACGGCTCCGGATCCAATGCCGACATCAACTTCCTGCTCATCAACATGCTGCATGATGCCGGCGTAGAGGCATTCCCCATAGGGCTCCGCCTGCGCAACAGAGGACTGCTGCCCCAGACCCACGCCAGCCTGAAATACCTGTCCACCTTCGTCGTAGGCATACAGCTCAACGACAGCACAGTGGCCTGCATCGATGCCTCAGCACAAGACGGCTACCTCGACGTGCTCCCCGCCCGCCTGCTGGTAGAGAGGGCGCGCATCATCCACAAGGACCGTCCCGGCTCATGGCTGAACCTGCGCGACAGGTCCCACCACCGCGAGGTAACCACCATACAGGCCGCGCTCCAGCCCGACGGCACCATCAGCGGACAGCGCATACGCTCATGCAGCGGACAGGCCGCAGCCAGCCTGCGACGACTATGGCGCACCGCCGACGACAGCACCGAGGTGATACGCCAGCTGCAGGACCGTATGGCCATCGAGGTATCCAACTACCGACTGGAGGGCCGTCACGACTTCTCACCCACCGTGCGCGAGACGCTACGATTCACCAAGCAGTGCAACACCACAGGCAACATCATCTACCTCAATCCACTCATCTTCACCCCACAGCCCAGCAGCCCCTTCAAGGCCGCCGAGCGCAGCCTCCCCGTGGAGTTCCCCTACAGCCAGCACGAACAGCTGAACGTCCAGCTCACGCTGCCCGAGGGATGGACACCCGAAGAGCTGCCCAAACCCATGGTCATCAAGCTCGACGGCATCACCGCCCGCATCATCTGCCAGCTCAACGGCCGACAGCTGTTGGCTCGCTACCAGCTCGACATCAGCCGAACATTCTTCAGCCAGCAGCAGTATCCCGACCTGAAGGCCTTCTTCGACAAGCTGGTGGAAAGCAACAAATACATCGTCGCACTAAAGAAGCAACCATGATACGCCTGTCCTACACCATCGCACTAAAGAAGAACCTATGATACGCCCCTACGTTACCCTTCTGCTCACGCTGCTGGCCGTTGCATCCGCCAAGGCTCAGCATGCCATCATCATCGAACACCTTACCGAGGTCACCGTCAGTAGTGACACACGGGCTGTCACACACCACCGCGAGACCGTCACCATCCTCGACGAGCAAGGAGCCGACAAGGCGCTCTTCCTCTGCCGCTGCAGCAAGCAGGAGCGCCTGACCAGCTTTCGAGGCGAGGCCGTCGATGACCAGGGACACCGACTGCGCAAGTTCAGACAGAGCGACCTCCAACGCACCGAATACTCCAACTACCTGGCCATCGACGACTACCAGCAGTACCTCGACTATACGCCGCCCTCATACCCCATCACCATCACTTACGAATGGAGCATGGAACTGCACAACACCCTGATAGAATATCCTCCCTTCTGCCCCCAAGACGACTATGAGGTCAGCCTGCGACACGCCGTCTACCGCCTGACGGTACCAGCCGACATCACCGTGGGCCACGCCCTGCAGAACATCAGTGCCGAGGCACTCACCATTGCCGACAAAGACGGAAGCCGAAGCATCAGCCTCGAACTGTCCAACCTGCCGGCACTGCACAACGAACCCTATGCCCGGCCGCTGCGCGAGCGGCTGCCCCAGGCCTACTTCGCACCACGCCTCTTCACCTATTACGACACGAAGGGCAGCCTGGCCTCCTGGAACGACTACGGCCGATGGGAGTACTCGCTGCTCCAAGGGCGCGACATACTGCCCGAGACCCTGTGCACCAAGCTGCACCAACTGACCGACACCCTGCCAACAGCCCGCCGGAAGGTAGAGACCCTCTATCACTATCTTGGACAGCACACCCGCTACGTGGCCATACTGCTGGGCATTGGCGGACAGCAGCCGGCACCGGCGACCGACGTGGTCCGCAGCGGCTTTGGCGACTGCAAGGGACTCTCCAACCTCATGCGAGCCATGCTGCGCGAAGTAGGCATCAGCAGCCGCTACACCGTCATCAGCACACGCAACCGCCGACTGCTGCCCCACTTTGCCAGCGCGGGACAGACCAACCACGTCATCCTGCAGGTGCCTCTGCCTGCCGACACGCTGTGGCTGGAGTGCACTAACCCGCAACTGCCCTTCGGATACATACATGAAGACATTGCCGGCCACGATGCCATAGCCATCGACGAGGCAGGAGGCCACCTGGTCACCCTGCCAGTCTATGCCGACACTCTGAACCGACAGCTCAGCCGCATCAGCATCACCGTCAAGCCCGAAGGCAATGCCGACATCAACATCCGTCAGGTATCCGAAAACCGCCAGTACGAGGCCCTCGCACCCATGCTCCGCATGGAACCCAAGGAACAGCAACGCACCCTAAGCCAGCTGGTACGCGCCCCACAGGCCAATATCAGCCGCATCAACGTCCGTCAGACTGATGCCACTGCCCGCCTGACCCTTGAAGCCGACATCAGCAGCCAAGGCTATGCCACGCGCGCCGGACAGCGACTCTTCCTGCCCCTCTGTCCTATACACCAGGGCTACAACATCAGTAGCACGGGACACAAGCGCACCGAACCACTCTGCATCGACATGGGCTACCAGGACGAAGACCGCATCGACATCGCCCTGCCCGAGGGCTACAGCCTCGAAGCCCGCCCCAAGAACATCAGCATAGAAAAGCCCTTCGGCTCCTTCCTCTTCCAGACGAAGGTGGCCGAAGGACGTCTCAAGGTGCGCTACCGTGTGCTGCTGCGGGCTGGCAACTATCCCGCCACCGACTATGCCGACTTCGAAGCCTTCATCAAGGCCATCAGCCGCGCCTATGCTCAGCGCGCTGTCTGCGTCTCGGGCCAGTTGACCAAGTAAAGACGCTCCGTAGCGCGGGTAAAGGCTGTATAGAGCCAGTGCAGGTAGTCGGTGGTCAGCATCTCGTCGGTCATGTAGCCCTGGTCAATGTAGACATGCGCCCACTGGCCGCCCTGCGCCTTGTGGCAGGTGGCGGCATAGGCAAACTTCACCTGCAGCGCGTTATAGTACTTATCCTCCTTCAGCTTCTTCATCCTCTCCTGCTTCAAGGGAATGTCGGCATAGTCTTCTAATACCTTATTATATAGTGCCTCCTGCTGCTCGGCAGTCAGCGCCGGAGCCTCGCTCGTCAGCGCGTCGAGCAGCGTCAGGGCGGTAAGCTCGCTATCGTCGTAGTCAGGAAAGGTCATCGTGACCTCGGCAAAGTGGAATCCATATAGCTCGTGCACGTGACGAACGCGCCGCACCACAGCCAGGTCGCCATTGGCTATAAAGTCCATCTTCCGCTCCCCACTCGCAGCATCCGCTACTTGACCCCAGAAATAGTTGTTCTTCACCACCATCAGCCTGTCGCCCGAACACAGCTCCGACTCATGGTCGAGGATGCGGCCGCGGATGCCCTGGTTATACACGTTGGCCCACTTGTTAGAGCGGGTAATCACCAGCGTCTCGTCCTGCCCCACATGAGAATAGCTGCTCGACAGCTCCTCAATCAGCTCGTTGCCCGGCAGCACCTTGATATCCGGGAAACCCTGAAAGCGAATCCTCGGTAAGGCTATCCGCTGGCCACCACCGTCTCCTGCCATCATGCCACGAATCAGTGTCGCATTATACAGTATGCCCGATTCGCTGCTCTGCCGGAGCACCTCCTGCAGCCTACTTTCATGAACGCGCAATCCCTTCACACGCAGCACCTCCGACATCAGAGCCGGACTCTCCTCCTCTCCCACCGGGGGCAACTGGGCGCCGTCGCCTATCAGCATCATACGGCAGTTGCGCCCGTTGTACACAAAGCGAATCAGGTCGTCCAGCAGTCCGTCGCCAGCTATCATCGAAGCCTCATCAATGATGAACAGCGTGTCGTGCTGGTTGTTATAGTTCAGGTTGAACCCGCCCTCCAGCGACTTCTGGCGATAGATGCGGCGGTGGATGGTGTAGGCCGGATGACCGGCATAGAGCGAGAACACCTTTGCCGCCCGCCCCGTCGGAGCCAGCAGCACCAGCTTCTGGCCCAGCTGCTGCATGCCCTTCACGATGGCGGCTGCCAGCGTTGTTTTCCCCGTACCTGCCGAACCGCGCATCACCATCACGGCATGCTCAGTGCGGTCGGTCATAAACTGCGCAAAAGCCTCTATGGAAGCCTCCTGCTCAGACGTGGGAACATGCCCGAAGGCACTCCGAATACGATATTTCAATTCATCAGCTATCATAAAATCCCTGCAAATTTAGATAAAATTTCCGAGATTTTAAGCCAGTCGAGATATAAATGTGAACAAATTGCCCCGAAAAGTTACAAACCAAGGCTCACATACGCCCATTCCTAATCATTAACGTGCTCTAAGTCACATTAAGGTTATGGATGTTAAATGATGTTAATCACGACGTTTTTCTTAATTCTTAATTCTTAATTCTTAATTAAAGTTTGTACCTTTGCACCCGCTTTAAGCAGTCGTAAGCACTCATGGAGAGATGGTAGAGTGGTCGATTACAACGGTCTTGAAAACCGTCGTGCTGA
>CAMNPM010000018.1 GCA_946548065.1 uncultured Prevotella sp.
CCAAGAACGAATCAAACTGTTAGAAGCACAGTTGGAGAAAAATGCTAGATGAGATAAGGAAAGAGAATGATATATGATTAAAAAAATGACCTGCGAAATATATGATGGATATTCTATAAAGTTTATATTTCAATTAAAACATAGAATGATATGCAAAAAGAAGGACCAGAGAACAAATATACAAGATAGGGTACACTATGCCGTTCATGGGCATACAGCAGCAGAACTGATAGTGGAGAGGGCTGATGCAGAGCAAGAGCACATGGGCCTGACGACTTGGGAGAATTGCCTTTTATAGATGGTAACGTATAAAAACGCTATAGTGATATGAGCAGAATATCAATCAGGTTTTATTATATAAGAAACTCAAAAAATATGAGCATTATGTCACACAAGATTATGTGGACAATAATTTTGGCTATGATTCTGTGGTTAGTATCAAAACCAATGGCAAGTTTTTCGATTCCGAACACAAGCGGATTGGTATTATTACAGATATATTAGCAAAGCATTGTGGCATGCACGATGTAATGTAAGAGTATTATTGATGGTTAAGATGATAAAAAAGAGAAGCAAACAATTAGAACTTTTTTCTGTTGACGATATGTATGGATGCATAGGCGTTAAGGATGAATTAGATGCTATTTCTGTAGCTGCATATTTATGGGCTATCAGGGTAGTTTCAGAATTGGATGATGAGATGTTTCGCAAAATGAAGAAGGAGTGTGATGCCGTTAAACTTGGTGAAGGTGAATACTCCGTTCCATCTATTCCTGGCAGTATGAATATTTTCAAATTTCATGCTTTGCATGAATGCCTAAATATGAGAGAGCATGCAAGCATAGGAGAAAAATACATTCATCATTATACAGAAGTAAATTGCAGATTTCATGTCACCGACGCTTATTCGTTTGTCATGGCAAGAAAAGCGTTTCAAGAATATTTCAACAAGGAGTTTCAAGAAAATGGTTGGTGGATTACGGACTTGAATTTACAACAATTGTCTAATCCTTACTCTTACGACATATTTAAAGATTAACCTTTAAAAGTGGATTTGTTATTCTTCCATAGAGGACTTCACTCTTTAGTCGCTATGGATTTGAAGATTGGTGAGTTCAAACCAGAGTATGCAGGTTCAAGTAAATCTGGTGGTTACTTTCTGTCCGACTCCGAAGTGAGGGAGTAATGAGGGAGTAATGGGGGAGTAAATTAATCCGCTGAACATTTGGCTGGTAGTGGTTATGCAGGGAGATGCCTCGGTTTTCTCCCTATGATGCCATATTGTAGCCATGCTCAAGGGTATAGTATGTGTATGGCATGTGTATGGTATGTGTATGGCATGTGTATGGCATGTGTATGGCATCTCCTTGCCTGCTCTCCTGCTTGCCCTCCTGCCTGCCGATTAGCGACAGCGCGGCCAACGATAGCTTAATTCCTACTATCATTGCTGCGCAAGAAAAAAGCGCCTGTAACCAAAATGATTACAGGCGCTTTTCGTAGCGGGAGGGGGACCCGAACCCTCGACCTCCGGATTATGAATCCGACGCTCTAACCAGCTGAGCTACCCCGCCAAGTCAGGTGATTTCCCTGAATTCGGCTGCAAAGGTAATACAAAGTTTTCAATTACACAAACTTTTTCCCAAAAAAACTTTTGCGGTTGGATAATTTTTCGTATTTTTGCAAAGTGAACCTATCAAATAGCATCTGCTAACACTACTTAATATGCAAAAATTGACTATAGAATACCCGCTGTCGACAGGGTCTCCCAAAATAGTATGGGAGCTTATCAGCAATGCCCACGGACTACAGAAATGGCTTGCAGACAAGGTAACGGAGGACGACGGCTTGCTGACATTCACGTGGGGACATCCTTGGACGGAGCGCGACACCAAACAGTCGCGTGTGCTGGAAATAGAGAAGTACGACCACATCCGCATGATGTGGGATTATCATGAGTCTACGCCCGAAGCCTACTGGGAAATGCGAATTGAGAAGAGCGACCTGACGGGGGAGCTGAATCTTCTCATCACCGACTATGCCACCGACGATGAGGAGGCGGAAGAGCTCAGGGAACTATGGGATGCCAATCTGGAGAGGCTGCACCGAATAAGCGGCTTATGACCGCGATGAATGAAGAATAAATAATAGAAGAATCAAATAATGAAGAATAATGTACTAAGCATCTGCTTCCGCAATGAAGTAAAAACGTGAGGAACCTTCTTTTAAAAATCATTAAGGCGGCAGCAAATTCTTTATTCTTCATTCTTCATTCTTCATTTATTTCTGTACCTTTGCAGGCTGAAACATGTTTCGCATTAAGAAATTAGACATTTTTATCGCCAAACAGTTCAGCTTACTGTTTTTTGCGACGTTCTTCATCTGCCAGTTTGTGCTGATGATGCAGTTTCTGTGGCGCTATGTGGACGAGCTGATAGGCAAGGGCCTCTCGCTTGAGGTGATGGCTCAGTTCTTCTGGTACATGGGCCTGATGCTGATGCCCCAGGCTTTTCCGCTGGCCATCCTGCTGTCGTCGCTCATCACCTTCGGCAACCTGGGCGAGAGTTCTGAGCTGACGGCCATCAAGGCAGCGGGAATCTCGCTGATGCAGGCCTTCCGCTCGCTGATAGTCATCGTGGTGAGCATCACGTGCATCTCATTCTTTTTCCAGGAGGTGATAGCGCCTAAGGCTTTCATCTCCTTCCGGCAGCTGCTGTTGTCGATGAAGCAGAAGAACCCAGAGGTGGAGATACCAGAGGGAATATTCTATGACGGCATACCCGGCTCTAACCTCTATGTGCAGAAGAAAAACCTTGATACCGGTGTGCTCTACGGCATCATGATATACCGCATGAACGGCAGCTATGAGGACGCAGCCATCATCCTTGCCGACTCAGGACGCATACAGGCTACGGCCGAGAAGAAGCACCTGCTGCTGACACTGTATAGCGGCGAGTGGTTCGAGAACATGCGCCAGTCGGGCATGAACATCAGTGCCAACATCCCCTATCGGAGAGAGACATTCTCGACCAAGCAGATTGTGCTGGACTTTGACAGCGGACTGGACCTGGTGGAGGCAGGCTGGATAGCAGGCGACGCCCGTGCCAAGAGTATGGGAGCCATCATCCACGACCTTGACTCCATCCGCGAATTCAACGACTCCGTGGGCCACGCTTTCTATTTCGAGGCCCGCCGCTCTTCGCTGTCGCGCCCGTCACTGTCGAAGCAGGACTCGCTGAAGATGGTCAGGCAAGTAGCGGCGAGCACGCTCAACCTGGATTCGATGTACACGAAACTGTCGGGCGAGAGCAAGCAGCAGGTATTAGCCATCGCGTCGAACGACGCACAGGCGGCTATGCGCGAGATGGAATATAGGGTGGAGTACTCAGACCAGCTGAACTATCAGGACCGCGTACACCAGCTGGAGGCCATCAACAAGGTGACGCTGTCGCTGTCGTGCCTGATATTCTTCTTCATCGGAGCCCCCTTAGGTGCCATCATCCGAAAGGGCGGACTGGGCGTACCGGTCATCATTTCAGTCCTGGTGTTCATCGTATTCTACATTCTCGACAATACCGGCACGAAGATGGCTCGCGACGAGAACTGGACCATTTGGTTTGGCAAACTGATGGGTACGGTGGTGCTGACGCCCATTGCCTGCTTCTTCACATACAAGGCCAACAACGACTCGGTGGTGTTCAACATCGACCTTTACAAGAACCTCCTAATCCGTATGCTGGGCATACGCACCAAGCGATATATTGTGCGCAAGGAGGTCATCATAGAAGACCCCAAGTACCTGACCGATGCCGAGATTCTGACAAACGTAAGTCTGGAGGTAAGCGAGTACATGGACCGCCACCACCTGCTGCGCTGGCCGAACCCCATCAAGGTGTTCTTCCGTCCTGGCGACGACCACGAGATAGAAAAGATCAACGGAGCCCTGGAGGTGGCCATCGAAGACTTGTCGTACTCAAAGAACAACTATGTGCTGATGAAGCTGAACCAATATCCCGTCATTGCCACTCATGCCCACACGCGGCCATTCAACAAAAAATGGCTCAACGCCATCACGGGACTGTTCCTGCCAACCGGCATCTTCTTCTACATACGAATGATACGATTCCGCATCCGCCTGTACAGAGACCTGCGTGCCATTGTGCGCAACAACGAGAAACTCATACCACGTATCATCCAACTGGGTAATGTGGAACAAGAGGGCCGTATCACCGTATAATATATAATAAGGTATTAGACGAAGCAAAAGAGAAAACTGAAAAGTAAAAAAATCATGGAAAAGATAAAGCTGAATACTATCGAAGAGGCACTTGCCGACTTCAAGGCAGGTAAATTTGTCATTGTGGTGGACGACGAAGACCGCGAGAACGAGGGCGACCTGATATGTGCCGCAGAGAAAATCACCCCTGAAATGGTGAACTTCATGCTGAAGAACGCTCGCGGTGTGCTATGTGCGCCAGTTACCATAAGCCGCGCTCAGGAACTGGATCTTCAGCATCAGGTACAGGACAATACGTCACTCTTAGGCACTCCGTTCACAGTAACCGTAGACAAGATAGAAGGCTGCTCCACAGGCGTGTCAGCCCACGACCGTGCAGCCACCATCCGCGCGCTGGGCGACCCCAAGTCTACCGCGAAGACATTCGGACGGCCGGGACATATCAGCCCCTTGTATGCGCAAGACAACGGAGTGCTGCGCCGCTCAGGTCACACGGAGGCCGCCATCGACCTGTGCAAGCTGTCTGGTCTGTATCCCGCAGGTGCCTTGATTGAGATTATGAACGACGACGGCTCGATGGCCAGAATGCCTCAGCTGATGGAGTTTGCTCAAAAGCACGACCTGAGAATCATCACCATCAAGGACATGATAGCATACCGCCTGCAGAAAGAAAGCATCGTAGAGAAAGGCGAAGAAGTGGACATGCCTACCGAATGGGGACATTTCCGCCTGATTCCTTTCCGCCAGAAGTCGAACGGCCTGGAGCACATGGCTCTCATAAAGGGAGAATGGCGCAAGGACGAGCCCATACTCGTGCGCGTACATTCATCGTGCATGACTGGCGACATCCTGGGTTCCAAGCGCTGCGACTGTGGCGAGCAACTGCATAAGTCGATGCAGATGATAGAAAAAGAGGGGCGCGGCGTCATTGTCTATATGCAGCAGGAAGGCCGCGGCATCGGACTGATGAACAAGATTGCAGCCTACAAGCTGCAGGAGGAAGGGCTGGACACCGTCGATGCCAACCTGCATCTGGGCTTCAAGCCCGACGAGCGCGACTACGGCTGTGGCGCACAGATACTGCGAATGCTTGGAGTGCAGAAGATGCGGCTGATGACCAACAACCCCGTGAAGCGCGTAGGTCTGGAGGGCTACGGACTGGAAATAGTGGAGAACGTTGCCATCGAGACTACCCCCAACGAGTACAACCTGCGCTATCTGCAGACGAAGAAAGAGCGTATGGGACATCTGCTCCATCTCAAATAAATCAAACACATCAACAAAAATAAAGTTTTAAGAAAAAAATGAAAAAGTGATGCAATTATTCTTTAAAAAGGAATAAAATGCGTACTTTTGTAGCCAAAATAAAACAATAAGCAAGAATATGGCACATTTATCTGACCGTTTGCAGCGCCTTGCCCCTTCGGCAACGCTTGCTATGTCACAGAGAAGTTCTGAAATGAAAGCCCAAGGCATCGACGTGATTAACATGAGCGTAGGCGAGCCAGACTTCAATACACCCGACCACATCAAACAGGCTGCCAAGCTGGCCATCGACGAGAACTATTCCCGCTACTCGCCAGTGCCGGGATATCCAGACCTCCGGCAAGCTATTGCCCGCAAACTGGAGCGCGAGAACCACCTGCACTATCAGCCTTCAGAGATTCTGGTGTCGAACGGTGCCAAGCAAAGCGTCTGCAATACCGTGATGGCATTAATCAATCCTGGAGACGAGGTTATCATCCCCGCTCCCTATTGGGTGAGCTATCCGCAGATGGTGCTGCTGGCTGGCGGCAACCCCGTCATAGTAGAAGCCGGTTTCGACCAGAACTTCAAGATGACCCCCCAACAGCTGGAAGCATCCATTACCCCCAAGACACGACTCATCATCCTCTGCTCGCCCAGCAATCCTACGGGAAGCGTGTACAATAAAGAAGAGCTGCAAGCGCTGGCAGAGGTCATCCTGAGTCATGAGGACCTCTATGTCCTTGCCGACGAGATTTACGAGCACATCAACTACGTAGGCCGTCATGAGTCTATCGCCCAGTTCGAGGGAATGAAAGAACGTGCCATTATCGTCAACGGTGTCAGCAAGGCATACGCTATGACGGGCTGGCGCATCGGATATATCGCAGCCCCAGAGTGGATTGTCAAAGGGTGCAACAAGCTTCAGGGACAGTACACCAGCGGCCCCTGTAGCGTCAGCCAGAAAGCAGCAGAGTTTGCATACACCTCCAGTCAGGAGTGTGTGGAAGAGATGCGGAAGGCCTTTGAGCGTCGCCGCAACCTTATCGTCTCGCTGGCTAAGGACATCCCCGGGCTGGAGGTGAACGTGCCTGAAGGTGCTTTCTACCTGTTCCCCAAGTGCAGCAGCTTCTACGGCAAGAAGACCCCCGAGGGTCAGACCATCTCCAACTCTACCGACCTGGCGATGTATCTGCTTGAGAAAGGCCATGTGGCTACCGTAGGCGGCGACGCATTCGGCGACCCGGCATGCTTCCGCATGAGTTACGCCACAAGCGACGAAAATATCGTTGAAGCAATGCGCAGAATCAAGGATGTGTTGGCCTCTTTAGCGTAAAAATTGAGAAATATCAAGTTAAAAGTTCTTAATTAGGCCTTTAGTCCACATGAAATTGTTATCTTTGCGGAACGTTTAAGAGAATTTTCAAATAAATCAATTCATTTAATAACTAAAAATTAAAAAAATTAAGTTTTATGGCAACAACAACAAAGGCTGCAGCCCCAGCTAAGAAATCGGGCTTCCAAGGTGTAAAAGCTGCATGGATCATCCTCGTTATTTGCGCTATCGCTGGTTACAGTGTATGGTATTTCATTATGGGTAACCCTGACAACTTCGTTGGTGGCGACCGTACCGGACATCCTGCAAACCTGCTGGGTACCGTGTATAAGGGAGGTTTCGTTGTAGGTTTGATCCTTACTCTTCTCTTCACCGTTATCTGCCTCGGCATCGAGCGCTTCTTCGCTATCAAGACCGCATCTGGTAAGATGAATCTGGCTAAGTTCACTGCTGAGGTGAAGGCTGCCATCAAGGCTCAGGACTTCAACAAGGCTAAGGATCTGTGCAACAAGATGCAGGGTACCGTTGGTAACGTCGTTATGGCTTCTATCAACATGTATCAGACTGTGGAGACTGACGACACACTGAAGAAAGCTGCTAAGATTGCCAAGATCCAGCAGGCTCACGAAGAGGCTACTCAGCTGGAGATGCCTACCCTTCAGATGAACATGCCTATGGTTGCTACCATCGTTTCTCTGGGTACCCTGACCGCTCTGTTCGGTACTGTGCTCGGTATGATTGGTTCGTTCCAGGCTCTGTCTGCTGGTGGTGGTGCTGACTCTATGGCTCTGTCTGCAGGTATTTCTGAGGCTCTTGTGAACACGGCTTCTGGTATTTTGACCTCTTGGGTTGCTACCGTAGTCTACAACTTCTTCTCTAACAAGATTGACAAGCTGACCTACGCCCTCGACGAGATTGGTTTCACTATCTCTGCAACTTACGATTCTAACCACAACGAGGCTTAATTTTCAGTCCATTCGTTTAAAACTTTAAATACCGTTTTAGAATGGCTAAAGTTAAGATACAGAAAAAAGACATCTGGATTGACATGACGCCCATGTCAGACGTGATGACGCTGCTTCTGTGCTTCTTCATGTTGACTTCAACATTCCTGACGCCAGAACCAGTGCAAGTCACCACGCCTAACTCGGTGTCCGAGGTCAAGATTCCTGAGCAGGACGTGCTCAACATTCTGGTGACACCAGAAGGACGCGTCTTCTTGGGAACAGAGAACAAGAACAACATGCAGGCCATGTTGGATGCGATGACCGACAAGTTCGGTGTGTCGCTCAACCCCACCCAGATCAAGCACTTCCGTGAGGATGCTATGGTGGGAGCCAGCATGTCGCAAATGGCTCAGTACCTCAGCCTTGACCCAGAGAAGATGGGTGAGGCAATCCAGAAGCTCGGCCTTCCGCTCGACAGTATCAACGGAGGCAAGAGCGAATTTCAGGAGTGGGTCGCAGAGGCCCGCAATGCTAATCCTGACATCAAGCTCGCCATCAAGTGCGACTCAAAGACTCCTTATGCGATGATTAAGAAGTTGATGTCAGAGCTTCAGGACATGAACGAGAACCGTTTCCAGCTCATTACGAATCTCGATGTTAAACGTTTAAACGACTAGTATTATGGCAAAAAAGAATCTATCCAAGCAAAAGAAAATGGATACCCGCGTGAACTTCACGCCAATGGTAGACATGATGATGCTGCTGATCACGTTCTTCATGCTGTGTACTACACTGGCCAAGCCGCAGGCTATGCAGCTGACCATGCCGTCGAACGAAGACACGAAGCAGCTTAACGAAGAGCAGAAGCAGGTAACAAAGGCTTCTCACACCATTACCCTCTATCTGGGCAGCAACGACAAGGTATGGTACATCGCCGGTCTTCCCAACTACGATGACCCCTCATGCGTGAAACCCACCTCCTATGGTAAGGATGGTATCGAGAAGGTTCTCAACGAGCACACCACTGAGGAGGGTATCAACCCTGTGGCCAAGATTAAGCTGGCCAAGAAGGAACTTGACGCCCAGAAGAGCGCATACAACTCCAAGATGACCGATGAGCAGTATCAGGAGGCTTTGAAGAAGCTGAAGAAAGGTGAACTGCCCAATGGTGAGAAGGTTCCCGCTCTGACCGTCATCATCCGCCCCCTCAACACTGCGACCTATGCAAACATGGTAGCAGCCCTCGACGAGATGCTCATTAGCAATATTGATAAGTACGTCATTGACAATATCGACAAGCTCTCTGCGGACGACAAGGCCCTCATTGAGAAAGCCGGTGTCAAATGATTCACCTCTAAAATGTAAATAGACTATGGCAAAAATAGATCTTATAGACAATGGCTGGGTCGACCTCGTATTTGAAGGTAAGAACCAAGCATATGGAGCTTATCAATTGCGCAAGGACACTGGTCGCCGTAACGTCAAGGCACTGGTAACCATGTTCCTCATCTTCGCAGCCATCGCCGCTATTGTTGTGGCAAAGGTTTCTTTCGATAACTACATGGCGTCGCGCAACGCTGCCATCGAAACCGATGTGGAGTTGCAGAACCTGGCAGAGAAGAAAGAGGTGAAGCAGGAGAAGAAAGATGAGCCCGAAGTCGAGAAAATCGAGGTTGAGCGCGTAAAGAGCTCTGTGGCTTTCACCGTTCCTGAAATCAAGAAGGATAATGAGGTGAAAGAAGATCAGGAAATGAAGTCTCAGGACGAGCTTCAGGAGACCAACACTGCTATCGGTGCCTTCACTGTTGAGGGTAACGACGAGACAGCCGAGGTAAAGCACGTCGAAGAGAAGATTGCTGAACCCGAGCCTGTCAAGGAAGAAGAGACCAAGGTGTTCGACGTTGTTGAACAGATGCCTTCGTTCCCTGGTGGCCCCAGCGCTCTGATGCAATACCTGGCCAGCAACATCAAATACCCGGTGGTAGCCGAGGAAAATGGTGTTCAGGGCCGCGTCATCGTGACCTTCGTGGTTGAGAAGGACGGTTCTATCACTGACGTTCGTGTCGTGAAGAGCGTTGACCCCTCACTCGACAAGGAAGCTCAGCGCGTGGTTAAGAGCATGCCCAAGTGGATTCCTGGTAAGCAGAATGGTTCTGCTGTCCGCGTGAAGTACACAGTGCCCGTAACCTTCCGTCTGCAGTAAAATCGTGATTCATCAGATGAACAGAAACATATCCATCATTATTGGATTAACACTTAGTTTAGGCTTGCTCCTCTCATGTGGGAGCAAGCCTAATCCTGAAAAGGAAAAAGCATACCAGAAGGCTGCGGAAAAATTCGTAGCCGACGAGAGCTTCTATCCCATCCTCGACGAGGAACTTTTCTACTTCAACAGCCAGCGGCTCGATACCATCGGTGTAGAGTACATCAACGAACAGGATGGTATCAAGCGACTCATGAAGCTAGAAACATGGCTTGCATTCTCTACCAGGCAGTTTACTGCCAAGGAGATGAAAAGTCTTAAAGACCGCCATTATCTGCCGCGGGCTATTCCCATCGCCTACGACGGACTCGCCATTATTGTCAACAACCAGAATTCAGACACATGCATTACCGTCAACGACTTTAAGCGCATTCTGAATGGTGAGGTGACAAAATGGGACGAGATATACCCCAAGTCAAAACTTGGAACCATCGACGTGGTTTTCGACAATCCGCTGTCGAGCACCGTGAGGTGGTGCGTTGACTCACTCCTGGGCGGCAAGGAATTCAACAATCCCAACATCGGAGCTGTAAAGACCAGTGCCGCTGTAATAGACTACGTGGAGAATCACAAGAACTCGCTGGGCATTATCGGTTCCAACTGGCTCAACGATAAACGTGATACCACAAACGTCACCTTCAAGAAGAATATCACCGTGATGGGTGTCAGCCGTCTCGACTCAGCAACAAAGGTCAACAGCTATCAGCCCTATCAATATTATTTATACAATGGCAACTATCCCCTCATCCGCACTATCTACGCCTTGCTGAACGACACTCGAAGCGGTGTGCCTACTGCGTTTGCACACTTCTGCCAGCTGCCAAAGGGACAGAAAATCATCCTTCGTGCAGGACTGCTGCCACGAACAGCCCATATGAATGTGAGGGAAGTAATTGTGACGCGGGAATAAACTTTCCCAAAGCATAAACGTCATAAATGAGAACAAACAGCAAAAGAAGAGAACAATAATAGAACAGTAACAAAATAAATCACTTAAAAATATAGATTATGAAAGCGATTAAATATCTTTTGTTAGGTGTGCTGACTTTAGGCTTCAGCACCACAGTGATGGCACAGGACGGCTCCAAGGCCGACGTAGATGCCGTAAAGCGAATCATCAGTAGCAAACCCGCAGATCTGGACAAGCAGATGAAGCCCTACTACAAGGAGAACAAGAAAAATGCTGCCAATCTGGTGGCCTTTGCCCGTGCGTTCTTCGAGGCTAAAGACACTGCCAATGCCAAGAAGTATGCCAACTATGCACTCACAGCCAGCAAGAACAAGTGCGCTCCTGCCTACATCCTGCTTGGCGACATTGAGGCTCTCTCGGATGACGGAGGCGGTGCTGCAGCACAGTACGACCAGGCTATCTATGCCGACCCCAAGAACTACGAGGCTTACTATAAGTATGCCCTTGTATATCGTAAGATTGACCCCCGCGGTGCTGCCGCCAAGCTCGACCAGCTGAAGCAGGAGCGTCCAGACATCAGCGTTGATGCCATCAAGGGTCACATCTTCATGATTGCCGGCGACCGTAAGTCGGCCTACGAGGAGTTCAAGAAGGTTCCCGTTGCCCAGCTCGACAAGAGCTACCTCAACGAGTTTGCTCGTGCCAGCTATTTTGGAGGTCACTTCGAGGATGCACTGGCAGCCTGTGAAGAAGGACTCAAATTCCGTCCCAACAATCCCACCTTCACCCGTCTGGCCATGTTCAGCAACTATGAGCTGAAGCGCTACGACGATGCCAAGAAATATCTGCATAAGTACTTCAACGAGATTGACAAGGACAGCGTTACGTTCTCTGAGTATGACCACTACTATGCAGCCTTGATCCACGAGGCACTCAACGACAAGGACAACGCCAAGGCTTCTTACCACAAGGCGCTTGAGCTGGTCAGCGACTCTTCGATGATTAAGCGTTGGGACATTCTCAAGACCCTCTCTACTTCTCACCAGAAGGACGGCGACCTGGAGAATGCCATCAAGTACTACAACGAGTTCCTGGCTTGCAAGCCTGAGGTAAAGGTTGACGACTATGAGACGCTGGCCGACATCTATATTTCATTCGCCAAGGAGGCTACCGACGAAGCTGCCAAGAACAACCTCTACAAGAAGGCTGCCGATGTCTACGCTACCATCGGTGAGAAGTTCCCCGTACAGCAGGCTTATGCAGCTTACAAGCGCGCAGAGGTCATCAATAAGACCGACAAGGAGATGGCTGGCCGTCTGGCCAAGGCTGACTACCAGAAGGTTGTCGATATGCTGGGCAGCAAGACCGACCGCTCAAAGAGCGAAAACACCATGCTGAAGTACAGCCTCCACTACCTTATGTTCAGTTCATATCTTGACAAGAACATTCCCGGAGCCAAACAGTGTGCCGAGCAGATTCTCGCTATCGACCCCGACTACAAGGCAGCTCAGGAAATCATGAATCTGAAATAACAAACAAACTACTTTCTCGATAATAAGCCGCACTCGGAAGATTAATTCTTCCCTGTGCGTTTTTTTTTATTGAGATTCTGGCTGGTTTCGTACTCTAATAAGAATTATTTTTGTATATTTGCATCGCAAAGCCTGCTGAGAAATAAAATTGAATAAGATATGATTAAAATGTATGTAATGGAGACCTGCCCCGACTGCGAGTATGTGGAGAAGCAGGTGGTGGGAAACGAGAATTTCAAGGTGATTGATATTGGCAAGCATGTCAGGAACCTGAAAGAGTTTATCAAGTTGCGCGATACGAATCCAGCGTTCGACGAAGCTAAGGCGGTGGACGACTTGGGTATTCCGTGCTATGTGCTGGAAGATGGAACGGTGACGCTCTACTCGAAGGATGTGGGACTGGAGCCTAGACCGCAGGAGGAAGGAGCCTCTTGTAGCATTGACGGACGAGGTTGCTGAATAGAAAGATAGTGCTCCATTAGGGGCCATGATAATCGACGAACAGGCGGCACTCGAGATACCTGCCGTGCGCAACGTGGTTCACACCGCCTATCAGCTGCTTCAGACTACCAACCTCAGTATCGCTGCTATAGCCGAACAACTTCACTTCTCTGACCAGAGCAGTTTCGGACGTTTCTTCACCCGTATGAAAGGCATTGTCCCCAAAGCATATCGGGTGCAACGACAGTGATGATTTCGTGTTGCTTATCTCTGTGACTTGGGCGTGTATTTGACCATCATCGTGGGACGGTAGGTGTTCTCCAGTGTGACTGAGATGATACCGTCGGTGGCATCGAAGTTGGCTACTTTGTGGTCATCCTTCAGGATGGGACAGTTGGGCCATTCGCCCAGTTCCTTCTCCAGTCCGTCGCGCACCTGTTGCCACATGCGGCGTGTGCTGTCGTTGGTGGACAGCAGGTAGTTCTCCTGGATGGCGAGCAGCTTGTCGCCGCTGTAGGCCACGAGTACTCGATAGCGTACAGCGGGGTTGGCCAGCACCATCGTAGTCTGGCTGGAGGCCGCCGAGTCAATGTCGAAGCCCCTGGCGCGCATAGAGTCAAGCAGTTGGGTGGTAGAGAGTGTGAAAGGCAGTCCGCGATAGGCGAAGGGAGTCTGTTCTGAACAAGCAGCAAGCATCAGAAGCCCCATGAGAAAGAATGCCAGCTTTTTCATGTCTTTACCTGTTGTCTTCCTTTTTTATTTCACGTTGCCAACCTTAATCAAGTACTCACCGATTTGAACTGCGTTCAGTGCGGCGCCCTTGCGAATCTGGTCGCCTGAGAGCCAGAAGGTAAGTCCGTTCTCGTCGGCAAGATCCTTGCGCACACGTCCGACGTACACATCGTCCTTGCCTGCAGTGTCGAGCGGCATGGGGTAGGTGAGTGTCGACGGGTCGTCAACCAGCGTACAGCCGGGAGCGGCGGCAATGGCGCGCTGTGCCTCCTCGACGCTGATGGGGCGCTCGGTCTCTATCCATACCGACTCGGAGTGTGAACGCAACGAAGATACGCGTACGCACATGGCAGAGCACTTGGCATCGGTGTGCATGATTTTCTGAGTCTCGTTGTACATCTTCATCTCTTCCTTAGTGTAGCCGTTGGGCTGGAAGACATCAATCTGCGGTATGACGTTGTAGGCCAGCTGGTGGGGGAACTTCTTGATGGTCTTCACCTCACCGGTTTCTACCATCTCCTTGTATTGCTGCTGCAGTTCGGCCATTGCTGCGGCTCCGGCTCCAGAGGCACTCTGATAGCTGGATACATGGATGCGCTTGATGTGGCTGAGGTTCTCCAGCGGCTGCAGTACGACCACCATCATGATGGTGGTGCAGTTGGGGTTGGCAATGATGCCGCGTGGACGGTTCAGGGCATCCTCGGCATTGCACTCAGGCACCACCAAGGGTACGTCGTCGTCCATGCGGAAGGCTGATGAGTTGTCAATCATTACGGCACCATACTTGGTGATGGTCTCGGCAAATTCCTTCGAGGTGCCTGCGCCGGCCGATGTGAATGCTATGTCGACATCCTTGAAGTCGTCGTTGTGTTGGAGCAACTTGACGGTGAGCTCCTTGCCCCGGAATGTGTATTTGGTACCGGCTGAGCGTTCTGAACCGAACAGCACCAACTCGTCCATCGGGAAATTTCTCTGGTCGAGAATACGTAAAAACTCCTGACCTACGGCGCCTGAGGCACCTACAATTGCTACTTTCATAAGCCTAGCGAAAATTACAATTTGACTTTAAATAATACGATTTATTTATATTTTGGCTGCAAAGGTACAAAATTTCCGCAAACTTTAAACTTAAAACTCCAAACTTTTTGTATCTTTGCACACAGAATGCTGATTTTAACGTCATATTTCCCGATTACCAGCCCAACGCTCATCTTTTTTGTTGTGCTGCTGATTATTCTGTTTGCCCCCATCATCATGGGCAAGCTCCGCATTCCGCACATCATCGGAATGGTGCTGGCAGGTATGGTAATAGGTGAGCATGGACTCGACATCCTGGTGCGCGACTCGTCGTTCGAACTCTTCGGCAAGGTGGGACTGCTCTATATCATGTTTCTTGCGGGCCTCGAGATGGACTTGGAGAGCGTAAAGAAGAACTCGCGCAATTTTCTCATCTTCGGACTGTTCACCTGCCTGATACCGTTTCTGCTGACCTATCTGATGTCGCGCCTGATGATAGGCTACGGACACACGGCGTCGTTCCTGCTGGGGTGCATCATGGCCTCCAACACGCTGATAGCCTATCCTATTATCTCGCGCTACGGACTGCAGCGCGACTCAAGCGTGATGCTCAGCGTGGGTTCCTCCATGCTGTCGCTATTCCTGGCACTGCTGATGCTGGCGGCACTGTCGGCAGCATACGACGAGGATACGGGCATACTTTTCTGGCTCCTCTTCTTGTTGAAGTTCGCGGCATTCCTGGCCCTGCTTGTGTGGAGCATCCCCAGGGTGGCGCGCTACTTCCTGCGGCGCTATTCCGATGCTGTCATGCAGTACATTTTTGTGCTGTCGGTGATGTTCCTGTCGGCAGCTCTTTCTGAAGCCATAGGGGTTGAAGGCATCGTGGGGGCCTTCCTCTCCGGCCTGATTCTCAACAGGTATATACCCCATGTGTCGTCGCTCATGAACCGCATCGAGTTTATAGGCAATGCGCTCTTCATACCCTACTTCCTCATTGGTGTGGGCATGCTCATCAACGTGCGCTCGCTGTTCGACGGCTGGCACATGCTGTGGATTGTTACCCTGATAGCCATCTTCGGCACCTTCGGCAAGGCTGTGGCAGCCTATCTCTCCAGCCTGTTGTTCCATCTGCCCAAGCGAGCCGGCAACATGATGTTCGGACTCACCTGTGCGCATGCGGCGGGAGCTATTGCAATGGTGATGGTGGGCATGCACCTGCAGGTTAGCCCAGGGGTCTATCTGGTCAACGATGAGATACTCAACGGTGTTGTCATCATGATACTCATCACCTGTATCATCTCCACCCTGGTGACGCAGCATGCCTCTGAGCAGATTATCCTGGCCAACCGCGAGCACAGTGTTGATTCCTTCCATCTTTCAGCAGCCGACGACGAGAAGATCATGCTTTGCGTGAAGTATCCGGAGATTGCCCCCCAGTTGCTCGAGCTGGCCATCATGGTGCGCAACGAAAAGTTGAATCGCGGTTTGGTGGCCCTCAACGTAGTTTACGACGACCATCAGGAAGCCACCCATCGCGAACAGGGGCTGCAGTTGCTCGAGCGTCTGGCGCAGCGAGCAGTAGCCAACGATATACGCCTCGAGACGCAGGTGAGGCTGGCAACGAATATAGCCAACGGCATCAAGCATGCCTTCCGCGAGTTTGGCGCCTCTGAGATTATCATGGGCATGCACGTCCATACGGATGTCAACGCCAAGTTCTGGGGCGAGTTTATACAGAGCCTGTACAACGGACTCAACCGGCAGATCGTGCTCACCCGCTTCGTGCAGCCGCTGAACACGCTGAGGCGCATCCAGGTGGTGGTGCCTTCAAGAGCCGAGTATGAGCCGGGCTTCCATCGGTGGCTCGAACGACTGAGCCGTATGGCCAGCAATCTCGACTGCCGCATCCAGTTTCATGGGCGCAACGAGTCGCTCGCCCTCATCCGTCAATATGTTAACAACCACCATTCCAGCGTTCGTGCCGAATATACCTATATGGCCCATTGGAACGAGCTGCCTAAGCTGGCGGCAACTATCCAGGATGACCATATGTTCGTCGTCATCAATGCCCGCAAAGGCACCATCTCGTACAAGAGTGCCCTCGAGCGACTGCCCAATGAGCTGCAGCAGCATTTCTCAGGGAAGAACCTGATGATCATCTTCCCTGACCAGTATGGCGAGGCCAAGGAAGAGAGCATGACCTTCACCGCAGCCCAGCATCAAGAAGAGAGCAGCGTGTATGACGCTATTGCGGGATGGATTAATAGGAAAAGAAAATCGTAAAGTGTAAATATATGATAGATATCAAAGGAATTACAAAGAGTTTCGGTTCATTGGAAGTGCTGAAGGGCATAGACCTCCATATAGACAAAGGTGAGATAGTGAGTATCGTTGGCCCCAGCGGAGCGGGCAAGACCACACTGCTGCAGATAATAGGCAGTCTGGACAAGCCGGACAGCGGTTCTGTTATCGTTGACGGCATCGATACCACAAGACTGTCAAGCAAGCGCCTGTCCGACTTCCGCAACCGTCATATTGGCTTTGTGTTCCAGTTCCATCAGCTCTTGCCAGAGTTTACGGCCATTGAGAATATCATGATACCCGCCTACATTGCCGGCGTGTCGCCAAAGGCTGCCCGTCAGCGAGCCGAGGAGCTGCTGGGCTTTATGGGAATGAGCGACCGCGCGCACCACAAGCCCAACGAGCTGAGCGGCGGCGAGAAACAGCGTGTGGCGGTGGCCCGTGCGCTGGTCAACAATCCGGCTGTCATCCTGGGCGACGAGCCAAGCGGATCGCTCGACTCCAAGAACAGAGAGGAGCTCTACCAGCTGTTTTTCGACTTGCGCAGCCAGTATGGGCAGACGTTTGTAATAGTGACTCATGATGAGGGCTTGGCAAACATTACAGACCGCACTATCAAGATGCGCGACGGATTGCTGGAGGCTGAAAAGGCAGAAATGGCCGAAGGGATAGAAGAGGCTATAAATAGGAAAGAAGAAAATAAAAAGGATAATGAAACAGAAATAATATGATCCTGACATTTTGCGCCATTATGATGCTGACGGGCTGCACGTCGCTGAGTGATAGCTTTTACAACAACCTGATAGCGGAGAATCGCTACAAGATGATTCTTGACGGCTTGCAGGTGACGCTCGTTATCACGTTTTTCGCTACTGTTTTGGGTACGCTGCTCGGCGGGCTTGTATGCTGGATGCGCATGAGCCGACGGGCATGGCTGCGACAGGTGGCCAAGGTATATATCGACTTGATGCGAGGTACGCCCGTGCTGGTGCTGCTCATGCTGATGTACTATGTGGTGATGGCTCCACTCGACACGACGGGTATCGTGGTGGCCATCGTCACTTTTGCCATGAATACGGCAGCCTATATCAGTGAGATGCTGCGCACCACCATTCAGGGCATCGACCGCGGACAGACGGAGGCGGGGCTTGCACTGGGCTTTACCCCGAGGCAGACATTCTTCAAGATTGTGCTGCCGCAAGTGGTCAGGGCGGTGATGCCCGTCTATCAGGGCGAAGTGGTCAGCCTGCTGAAGGGAACGAGCATCGTGGGCTATATCGCCGTGGCCGACATGACGCGCGCCTCCGACCTGATACGCTCGCGCACGTTCGATGCCTTCTTCCCGCTCATCCTAACGGCCGTCATCTACTTCCTCATGGCGTGGCTCATCGGGCTGCTGCTCCAGTCGTTAGTCGAGCGGAAGCGCGTGAAGGCCGCCGCCGCAGCCGTGTCGCTGCTGATAGCGGGAATGCTGTGCTACGTGCCTGCGCTGCAGACTGACGACAGTTCATCCGCCGCCGCTTTCTCCGCCTCCGCGCCCTCTGCCGCCGTTGATTCTGTCGCCTCCCCGTCGGGCATGTCGCCCCTCTTCAAGGCTCTGGAAGGCAAGCGCGTGGTAGTAATAATCGGCACTATACAGGACATTGCCATTACCAAGATGGCTCCCGATGCCAACATAATGCGCGTAGCTACAATTACCGATATGTTGGCAACCTTGGAAAATGGCAAAGCGGATGTGGCGAGCGATGAGAGCCTGACGCTGGATTTCAACAAAGAGCTGGCCAGCAAGGTGGACACTATGGGTGCCGGTCTGGAGACTATTCCCGTCGGTGTCGTTTTCAGAAAGGACAACACCGAGCTGCAGCAGGACTTCAACCACTTTTTGGCCGAGATACGCAGCGACAGTACCTATCAGAGAATCTACAGCCAGTGGCAACAAGCCGAAGACCCCGAAGCAATTGACATTCCCCAGCGGCGGGGCACGGGGCGCACCCTGCGCGTGGCTATCAATGCTTCCATGCCGCCGTTCAGTTTCTTCAAAAATGGAGAACTGTCCGGACTGGAACCCGCCCTGCTGACGGAATGGGCCAACCGCCGCAACTGGAAACTGGAGTTTCTCGTCATGGACTTTGCCGCACTTATTCCCGCCGTGCAGGCAGGAAAGGCTGACGTGGCTGTGGGGGATATCAGCATCACCGAGGAACGAACGAAAGAGGTACTCTTCTCCGACGCCTATATCGAGTCGCACACCGTGCTGATTACACGAAAGGGAGAACTGGGGATACTGACAGCTCAAACCGACCCTGTGGCCCTCCCGGACGAGGGGGAGTCTGGGTGGCTCTGGGTTGGAGTAGCTCTGCTCGCTATAATAATAGGTGGTGGCACATGGTTCTTCTTCCGCCGCCGCACCACCTTACAAACCAATATTCCCTCCGGTCTGGAGGGGCAGGGGGTGACTGTTTCCCACCTCAGCAAGCGCTACGGCTCGTTCGACGTGCTGCACGATATCACTGTTGACATCCATCGTGGCGAGGTCATCTCCATCATCGGCCCCTCAGGTACGGGCAAGAGTACTTTCCTGCGATGTCTGAACCTGCTGGAGCAACCCAGCGGCGGCAGCATCGTAGTCGATGGGGAGGATATCCTCGCCCAAGGCTACTCCGTCAACAGACTGCGCCAGAAGATGGGCATGGTGTTCCAGTCGTTCAACCTGTTCGAGCACAAGACCGTGCTGGAGAACGTCATCTTTGCGCCCTGTCAGCTGCTCCACCAGCCGGAGGAGGAAGTACGCAGTGAGGGACTCGCCCTGCTGCGCAAGGTGGGACTGGCCGAGAAGGCCGATGTCTATCCGTCGAGCCTTTCCGGCGGTCAGAAGCAGCGTGTAGCCATCGCCCGCGCACTGGCTATGAAGCCTTCGGTCATCCTCTTCGACGAGCCTACATCGGCTCTCGATCCGACGATGGTAGGCGAGGTGCTCAGCGTTATCCGCCAACTGGCCCAGGAGGGCATGACGATGCTCATCGTCACCCACGAGATGAAGTTTGCCCACGATGTCTCGACGCGAATCTTCTTCATGTACGACGGCTATATCCACGAAGACGGCTCGCCCGAACAGATATTCGAGAACCCCGTGCATAGTGCCACCAAGGCCTTCATCCAGCGCATACGCAAGGAGGTGTTCGAGATTGGCGGCCCCGACTTCGACTTCCTCGGCATGCACTCGGCCGTCAGTGCCTTCTGCCATAAGTACGGCATCCCTGAGAAGGAAGAGAAGGCCCAGCAGCTGATTGACAAGATGCTCGACGGCGCGATGGCACCCTACCGCCCCATCACCGTACGCATCACTCATAGTGAGCAGTCGCTCGTCACCGCCCTCGACTTTATGGTAGAGAAGATGACAGCCACGCCGCTCACCGATGACCACCGTCGCGAACTCTCCGCTCAGTGCCGCGAGGTGATAGAGGAGCCGACCAAGCGCGGCTTCCGAGTGAAGCTGATCATATAGTTTTATAAACTATTCTGGCTCAGCGGAATCGGGTGTCGCGGACTGACAAGTCTTGGAGGAAAAGAGAAAAGTGGCTGTCATCCAGTCACTTTTCTCTTTAGTGTCGACACTTGGACTCGAACCAAGGACCCCCACCATGTCAAGGTGATACTCTAACCAGCTGAGCTATGCCGACCTTTAGTGCGCCTGACAGGACTCGAACCTGCACATCGTGAGATACTAGATCCTAAGTCTAGCGCGTCTACCAATTCCGCCACAGGCGCGAAATCAACTGAGTCAATTCCCTCATCAGGCGATTTGCGGCTGCAAAGGTACACAGAAAAAATGAAAATAGAGAAATGATAGTTGAAAAAATTGCCTGTAGTACCGATTTTTTTTAATTTGTTAAGATTTCGCGCGCTTTCTCGATGATGGGGTCGATACTTTGAGCCACAGCCTCATCGGTGAGAGCCGCCACCACATCGGGGGCGATGCCAAACTCGGTCTGCTGCTTCCGCGCATCGTACATCGGACAGGCAGAGAAACGCACATTCCACCCGTTGGGCAGCGAGTTGTTGAAGGGCATTCCAGATCCTCCGCCCGTATGGTCACCAACGAGCCGTACGTTTGGCAGCTCGTGCATCCATACGGCAAAGGAGTTGGCTGCACTGAAGACGCTGCGGTTGGTGAGCACACAGACTCCCTTGTGCCAGCGTATGTTGCTTGAGGGTTCGAGATACTGGGGCTCAAGGCTTGAGAAATCGTTGTGGCCGCTGCCAGTCTTGTGCTGCATGTAGCCAACGAGTGTCTTCTGGTGGACAAAGCGTCCGGCCAGCAGTTCGGCGGTGGTGAGGTCACCCCCGGTGTTGTTGCGTATGTCGATGATAAGCCCACGACAGAGTGCCAGATATGACAACGCTTCGTCAAGGTTGCCCTCGCCGATAGGTACGGAGAAAGACTCGCAGCGCAAGTAGCCGATGTTGTCGTCGAGCACACGGAACTGGAGGCCTGACGATATTCTATAGTCAGTGCCCATATATCGGCGTTCCAGTGTGTCGCTGAAGTTTTTAGGAAAGGCCTCGTGCCAGGACCAGTAGCGTCCATAATCCATTGCATTCGACAGGTTGACGTGTCCGTCGCGCAGTTCAGCCAGCATATCGCAGCACACCTCGAAAAGCTGGGCGCTGTTCATCTTGTCGCTTATGCGTACCTTATATTTATTATATACTTCCTGCCAGTCGAGCCCGTATTCATGTTGCTTGTAGTCGAAGAAGCAGTAGTGCTCGTCAATGATGCTCCACAGCATCTCGAAGTTGCCGGATGGCGTATTGGGCCGCTCTTCTGAGTCGATGCAGCTTGTTAATGTGAACACGGAGGCACACAGACACAGCGTTAATGGGATACAACACACTGCCAGCCATCTATGAATCAGACTCAGTCTCTCTCTGTCTCTGTGGTGAAATAAGATGTTGCAAGTCATAGTGAACGGGGGATAATGGAGAATCGTTTGGTGATTCCAATGAGTATTCGGTGAGTGTAGACATGCTGGCGCAGGTTGTTGACCTTGGCCTGCTGCATATTGCCGAGATACCCCAGCTGTAGTGTCAGCCTAGGACTGAGGGAAGCATCGATGCTAATCATGTGGCGCCACTCAGGAGCCGAGACGAAGGTGGTAGGCACCACGTTGTGGTCATAGTTGCCGCGCGAGAAAATCTCGTAGTACGACTGTCCGTAGTTGGGGAAGAACATGACGCCGACGAGCGGCAGTGTCAGTTCGTAGCGGGCTGTGAAAGAGCGGTGCCAGAGCTTGAAGTGGTAGGTAGCAGCCCCTGTGGGCATGATGTTGAGATGAGCGCGGGCTTGAACGGGGTTGTTGCCGTTGGAGGTGTTGTAGATGAATCCCAGTGTGGCGTTCAGCATGCCTCCGGCCTGTAGCTTCAGCTTGTTGTCGAACAGCTGCCAGGAGTAGAGCCGCCCCCAGTAGAAGTTGTATGCGCCCTCTATTTCTTTCTTCGATTTTACGCGGTCTTTGACAAATGAGATATTGCCCTCATGCTCCATGATGGTGGCCCAGCGGCTACTGGGACGCTGCCGTTCAACGGTGCCAAGAAACGAGAAGCCTATTCCAGAAAAGTGCTCTTGCGACAGATAGGTGTCAAGGACACGTGTGCCGCCCACTCCTATCATGGTGCTGCGGGTGATAATCTTGGCTTGTGGCTCGTTGGATGCAGACTCAATCAGGACTTGTGGCTCGTGGGTGGCAGATTCCTGGCTATGGCCCGACAGAGGGATAAGCCAACATGTTACAGCCATCATCAGGCAAATCAAAATGCGGTTATTCTTCATCGTTAGGAAAGAGGCTTAATTGTCCGGTTAGTTCGTCAAGAACCTGCTGTTGGCTTTTGCCGGCATCGGGATCCAGATTCTCTGGCTCCTCGTCGTCAGTCTCAGCCTCTTCCTCGGGTTCTGGCTGGCGCAGGGGCTCCAGTTCCTCGATACGTTCCAGTTGGAAAGTGGTGAGTCGCTTGCCCTTGGCCTTGAAGCCTTTGACGCTGATGAACTGTTCGACGTCAATCTCCTCTTGTCCGCGGAAGGCATCGTTGCCGCCGTAGACTACCAGCAGGCGTGGGAAGGGTGTGTCGGTGAGCAGCAGCTGCTGTGAGTTGGCATTCTCACCCAGATAGTTTTGCTTGCGCTTCGAGGCCTCCATTAAGAATCGCTTGACGTAGGGATATCCCTGGTTGTCTGCGTCATAGAGTACACAGCTCCACACCTTGTTGGCTTTGTATTTCTCTAATCTGGCAATGTTGTCCTCAAAATGTACGTTGGCATCGAACCCTGTGAGATAGTATTCTCCGTTGTTCAGGATGACCAGTATCTGGTCGCCATCGTTAAACTCGCCCAGCAGTTGTCCGTGCTCATCGTAGTTCAGACGGTTGACATCGGGGTCGTACCATACTTTCCTGCCGCCCAGGGTGCTGTGTCCGTGACTCTTTAGGCCAATGCGGTGAATCTGGTTCTTCGTCAGCAGGTTTCCCTTAGCTGCGCGTCCCTTGATAAGGATTTCCGAGAAGTCCTTGTCGAAGAAAATCTTCTTGATTTTGGGGGCTGGGTCGAGCGTGACCTTGATGACCTCGGCCTCACCGTTGGGGTTGGCAGTGAAGTAAAGAACGCGCGAGCCCTTGGTACCTGCCGTGATGTCGTATTCGCGGTCGCGGGTGATGGCTGGCACGTTGAATCGCTTGATGTAGTAGTAGCCCTTCGGTCCGTCGCGGTAGACGGCATTGTAGATGGTGCGTTGGTCGTTCTTCTTGTAGACTCCCAGCCAGAGGATGTTCTTGCCCACAAACAGCTTGTCGGCCACGCGTACCACCTTGAACTTACCGTCGCGGTAGAAGATGATGATGTCGTCGATGTCGGAGCAGTTGCATACAAACTCGTCCTTCTTCAGCCCCGTGCCGATGAATCCGTCGTTGCGGTTGATATACAGTTTCTGGTTGGCCTCCACCACCTTGGTTGCCTCGATGGTGTCGAAGTTGCGAATCTCCGTCAGGCGGGGATGGTCTTTGCCGTATTTGTCTTTGAGAAAGCGGAACCACTTGGCAGTCACCTCCACCAGGTTGGCCAGGTCGCGGTCTATCTCCTCTATCTCGGCCTTGATGCGGGCCATCAGCTCGTCGGCCTTGTCCTTGTTGAACTTCAGGATGCGCTGCATCTTGATTTCCAGCAGGCGCAGGATGTCGTCCTTGGTCACCTCGCGTACCATCTGCGGATAGTAGGGCGTCAGTCGCTCGTCAATGTGTTCGCAGACGCTGTCGATGTCGGGGGCTTGTTCAAACTTCTTGTCCTTATAGATGCGTTCCTCGATAAATATCTTCTCCAGTGAGGCGAAGTGGAGTTGTTCCAGCAGCTCGTTCTTGCGTATCTCCAGCTCCTGTCGGATGAGGTCCTTAGTGCGGTCTACCGAGTGGCGAAGCACGTCGCTGATGGTGAGGAACTGTGGCTTGTTGTCCTCGATGACGCAGCAGTTGGGCGAGATGTTGATCTCGCAGTCGGAGAAGGCATAGAGGGCATCCAGCGTCTTGTCCGACGAGACTCCTGGGGTCAGCTGTACCTGTATCTCCACCTTGGCGGCTGTGAGGTCCTCCACATGGCGGGCCTTGATCTTGCCTTTTTCTATCGCCTTCAGGATACTGTCGATTATGGTTTCTGTGGTCTTCGAGAAGGGGATTTCGCGGATGACCAGCGTCTTAGGGTCCATCTTCTCAATCTTGGCGCGCACCTTCAGCACACCGCCGCGCTGGCCGTCGTTGTATTTCGACACGTCTATTGAGCCGCCCGTGGGGAAGTCGGGATAGAGCTGGAAGGGCTCGTCGTGCAGATAGCTGATGGCAGCATCGCAGATTTCCACGAAGTTGTGTGGCAGTATCTTCGACGACAGACCCACCGCAATGCCTTCGGCTCCCTGGGCCAGCAGCAGCGGATACTTGACGGGCAGGGTGATGGGTTCCTTGTTGCGCCCGTCGTATGACATCTGCCATTCGGTGGTCTTGGGGTTGAACACGGTGTCGAGGGCGAACTTCGACAGTCGGGCCTCGATGTATCGGGGCGCGGCAGCCTTGTTGCCCGTCAGTATGTTGCCCCAGTTGCCCTGCGTGTCGATGAGCAGGTCTTTCTGCCCCATCTGCACCAGGGCGTCGCCGATGGAGGCATCGCCGTGGGGGTGAAACTGCATCGTATGTCCCACAATGTTGGCCACCTTGTTGTATCGACCGTCATCCATTCGTTTCATCGAGTGGAGGATGCGCCGCTGAACGGGCTTCAGACCATCCTCGATATGTGGTACGGCCCGCTCCAGAATGACGTACGAAGCGTAGTCGAGAAACCAGTTCTGGTACATTCCGCTGAGGTGGTGTACCGCTGCTGCATCAAAGCGGTTCACGGGTTTGTAGTCAGAGTGGGCTTCGGTGCTTTCTGAAAACTCTCCGCCCTCTGCACCCTCTGGGTTGTTGATGTCCTTTATTTCGTCATCCATATGTGCTTTTTATTAAATAATGTTGCAAAGATACTAAATTATTATGAATTATGAATTATGAATTATGAATTTTTTAGTACCTTTGCAGCCATAATTTCGAAATTATTAAAGTATTTATGGCACAAGAAGACGTTTTTAAGAAAATCGTGAGTCACTGTAAGGAGTATGGATTTGTGTTTCCCTCTAGTGAAATTTACGATGGATTAGGCGCTGTTTATGACTACGGTCAGAACGGTGTAGAGTTGAAGAATAACATCAAGCAGTACTGGTGGAAGGCAATGACGATGCTGCACGAGAACATCGTAGGCATTGATTCTGCCATATTCATGCATCCCACGATATGGAAGGCCTCTGGTCACGTGGATGCTTTCAATGACCCTCTGATTGACAATCGCGACTCGAAGAAGCGCTATCGCGCTGATGTCCTGATTGAGGACCAGATAGCCAAGTACGACGAGAAGATTCAGAAGGAGGTGGAGAAGGCCCGCAAGCGTTTTGGCGACTCTTTCGATGAGGCGAAGTACCTGGAGACCTCAGAGCGCGTGAAGGAGACCAAGCAGAAGCGCGATGCGCTGCATGAGCGCTATGCTGCTGCTATGCAGGGGCCGGACCTGGACGAGCTGAAGCAGATTATCCTGGACGAGGAGATTGTATGCCCCATCAGTGGCACCCGCAACTGGACCGATGTGCGCCAGTTCAACCTGATGTTTTCCACCGAGATGGGTGCTTCGGCCGACGGTTCGATGAAGGTGTATCTGCGTCCGGAGACGGCTCAGGGCATCTTTGTCAACTACCTGAACGTGCAGAAGACGGGTCGCATGAAGATTCCCTTCGGTATTGCCCAGATTGGTAAGGCTTTCCGTAATGAGATTGTCGCCCGCCAGTTCATCTTCCGCATGCGTGAGTTCGAGCAGATGGAGATGCAGTTCTTTGTCAAGCCCGGCACTGAGCTGGAGTGGTTCCCCAAGTGGAAGGAGCAGCGTATGGCTTGGCATCTGGCACTGGGCTTCGGAGCGGAGAACTATCGTTTCCACGACCACGACAAGCTGGCCCATTATGCCAATGCAGCCACCGATATCGAGTTCAAGATGCCTTTCGGCTTCAAGGAGGTGGAGGGTATCCACTCGCGTACCAACTTCGACCTCTCGCAGCATGAGAAGTTCTCGGGCAAGCAGATTAAATACTTCGACCCGCAGACCAACGAGAGCTACACGCCGTTCGTCATCGAGACCTCTATCGGCGTAGACCGCATGTTCCTCTCTATCATGTGTCATGCCTTCGAGGAGGAGAAGCTGGAGAATGGCGAGACTCGCACCGTGCTGAAGCTGCCTGCTGCGCTGGCTCCCGTGAAGTGTGCCGTTATGCCGCTGGTGAAGAAGGACGGGCTGCCTGAGAAGGCCCGCGAGATTATCGACCAGCTGAAGTTCCACTTCAACTGCCAGTATGACGAGAAGGACTCTATCGGCAAGCGCTATCGTCGTCAGGATGCTATCGGAACGCCCTACTGCGTCACCGTAGATCACGACACGCTGCAGGATGGTTGTGTCACGCTGCGTTTCCGCGACACGATGGAGCAGGAGCGCGTAGCCATCAGTGAGCTTAATGGTATTATTGAGGATAAGGTTAGTATCGTTAGTTTGTTAAAGAAACTGCAGTAGATGAATTGCAAACTATATTTTATTGCCGCTCTCTCGCTGCTCGGCCTTGTGTCGTGCAGTGAGGACAGCGGTGAGGATTTCGACATCAACGAGTGGAAGACCGAGAATGAAACTTATTTCGAGGCACAGTACCAGTCGCATCTGGCAATGACGGGGAAGAGTTTCATCCTGCCCAACTGGTCGATGCCCTCCAGCGTGGATGTGAAGAGTCTGCCCCATACCAGTTGCATATTGGTCGACGTGCTGGAAGAGGGCATCGGTGAGGAAAGTCCTCTCTTTACAGACTCGGTGGAGATTCACTATTCCGGTCGGCTGATTCCCAGCGAATACTACCCTGAGGGATACGAGTTCGACCGCAGCTGGCTGACAATATTCGACCCGGAGGTGGACCCGCCTGCTAAGTTCGCAGTGACGAACGTGGTGGAGGGCTTCAGCACAGCCCTGCAGCACATGCATCGGGGCGACAGGTGGCGAGTCACCGTACCCTATCAGCTGGGATATGGGTCGTCGTCAAGCAACACGACGATTCCGGCTTACAGCGTATTGGTGTTCCAGATTTATTTGTCCGACTTCTGGCAGTTAGAAAGAGGTGACCGCGATTAGGCAGTCACCTCTTTCTTTTCCTTCTCCCTTTCCAAATCAGCTCTCGACTTCGACTTCGTCACCAGCCATACGCCGCTGAACACTAATACCACAGCCAGCGCGTGGGTGGGCTTCAGTATGCCTATGCCCATCAGCAGCGAAGCCGCCACGGAGACGATGGGCTGCACGTAGTTGTAGACGCTGACCACCGTAGGGCGCAGGGTGCGCTGGCCAATCATGGTGAGTATGTAACACGCGAAGGTGCCTATAACCACCACGTAGGCCACCTCCCACCACGTAGCAGCAGGTATGGGCTGGCTCACCACCTCGCTGACATGACTGAAGGTGAAGGGCAGCAGGATGAGCGTAGCCCACGAGAACATATACTTGTTGATGGTGAACACGTTATAGCGCCGGATGAGCGGATTGAACAGCGACAGGTAGAGGGCGAACGAGAATTGCGCGAACAGGCACAGCAGGTCGCCCCGGATGTCGCCCACCTTGCCGTCGGCATGAGCCGCCGAGGTCAGGATCAGCATCAGCGCACCGCTGCATCCCATCAGCACGCCCAGCGCCTTCTTGCCCGTGATGGGCTCCTTCAGAATCAGTGCCGACAGGATCATGGCGAAGATAGGCATCGATGTCGTCACGATGGAGGCATTGATGGGCGACGTGATGCTGAGCCCCAGCGTATAGCAGCACTGGTTGCACACCAGTCCGAACACCGCAGCCCCGATGAACATCAACTTGTCCTTCCGCGGCACATGCTCCCTGGGCGCAAAGAAGCTTGCCAGCAGAAACAGCAGACATGCCCCCACCACGCGGAAGGTCACCATCGTGATGCCGTCGAAGCCATGCGTCATGGCGTCCTTGCCCACAGGAGCCATCAGACCCCATCCGGCGCAGGCCCCAAACATACTCAGATGCGCTATGAGCGCCTTATTTTCCTTCATCGCTGCTAATACTATGATATCCGATTTCAAATTTTCGGCAAAGGTACTAAAAGTTCATCGCTTTTGCAAATGTTCAGTCAGGAAATCTGCCTTCCCCTTCTTCTTCTGGAACACAAAGGCACAATGACACAAAGCTTTTTCCCTTGTTAGAAACCCTGCCGACACCCCTCGGGACGTTTTCTTAAAAGTTTTCCTCTGCACTCACGAGAAAGGGGTAGAGGATCTTTTTTTGCGCTGAACGAGAAAATAGGAAGGGATTTATTTGGTTTTCTGCGCGATTCTTCGTACCTTCGCGTCAGTAAAAACTTACGACTATGAAGTATGCAACCTGTATTAAGCAGATAGAGATCGACTCTCTGTGGAGTGGCAAGAAGCACATCCTGTGGACGCTGGACCCCCAGGTGAACATCCTGAGCGGCATCAACGGCGTGGGCAAGTCGACCATCCTGAACAAGATATTCCGTAGTATCAATACCAACGGTGACCTGCAGAACCACCTGCTGAAGGGCGTACACATCATCGCCGACCCCGAGGATGCCACCCACGTGCGCTTCGACATCATCCGTTCGCTGGACTCGCCCGTGCTCGACCTGGAGACGATGAATCTGGTGGACTCGCGCATCAGGAGTGCGCTCGACTTCCAGCTCTACCACCTGCAGCGCAAGTATCTGGACTATCAGGTGAACATCGGCAACCGCATCATTGCCGAACTGCAACGGGGCAACACCGAGGCGGCGCAGCAGCTGTCGGAATCGAAGAAGCGATTCCAGGACATGGTGGACGACTTGTTTGCAGAGACGGGCAAGAAAATCGTGCGTACCGAAAACGAGATACGCTTCTCGCAGATTGGCGAGACGCTGGTGCCCTATCAGCTGTCGAGCGGCGAGAAGCAGATGCTCGCCATCCTGCTCACCGTGCTCGTGGAGGACCAGCAGCCCTACGTGCTCTTCATGGACGAGCCCGAGGTGAGCCTGCACATCGAGTGGCAGAAGCGGCTCGTCGACCTCATCATTGAGCTGAACCCGCACGTGCAGATAATCCTCACCACCCACTCGCCGGCCGTCATCATGAACGGCTGGGCTGATAAGGTCACGGAGGTCAGCGACATCACGGTCTAGTATTCCTAGTATCCCTAGTATTCCTAGTATTCCTAGTATTCCTAGTATGCCTAGTAAATTAAAAGATAATCTCAGCAGCAGCTATTTCGAGGCGGCCAACCGGCTGACCTCCAAGACGGCCCGTCGCCGTATCGTGGCCTATGTCGAGAGCTACGACGACATCTATTTTTGGCGCACGGTGCTGAGCCGATTCGAGAACAGCGAGCGATACTTCGAGGTGATGCTGCCCTCGCACCAGCGACTGGAGCGAGGCAAGAAGTCGGTGCTGATGAATTTCGTGGGCGACCGCATCGGACCCGACATGATAGCCTGCGTGGATGCCGACTACGATTACTTGCTCCAGGGGGCTACACCACAGTCCAAAAAGGTAGTTGGCAGCCCCTATGTGTTCCACACCTATGCCTATGCCATCGAGAATATGCAGTGCTATGCCCCGTCGCTGCACGACACCTGTGTGGCGGTGACGCTCAACGACCATCGCATCTTCGACTTCCAGGAATATCTCCGGCAGTATTCAGAGGCTATCTTTCCCCTGTTCGTCTGGTCAGTGTGGGCATACCGGGCTGGCAAGCACAACAAGTTCTCGCTCTCAGACTTCAATCGCGTGACCGACCCTGGGGGCTTCAATATTTTTGAACCGGGTTACTCCATCGAACACCTACGGCGCAAGGTGGGCGTGAAGGTACGACAGCTACAGGCAGAATATCCCGGCAACAAGGAGGAATACCTTCGCACCAAAGAGACCATCAAGGCATTGGGCGTCACACCACAGACCACTTATCTCTATATCCAGGGACATCATCTGTTCGACACCGTCGTCGTGCCAATATTAAATAAGGTGTGCAACCGGCTGCGCCAGGAACGGCAGGATGAGATTGCCCGCACGGCGCGCCATCACCAGCAGAAGCGCAACGAAATGTCGTGCTACGAACATTCGCTGCAGGACATCCGTCAGATGTTGAAGAAGAATACGGGCTATCAGCTGTCGCCGCAGTTTGAGCGCATCCAAAACGATATCAGTCAGTATCTCACGAAAGAAGAAAAGTTCCCGGAAACATAGCCGTTTCTCACGACAGGATATATGTCTCCAGGAATTTCACCGTTCCCTCCGTATTTACCTCCTGGGTCGATGCGGGCAGCAGTATCGTCTCGCCAGCCTGGAAATCTACCTGCTCACCATCAATCGTCAGCCTTCCTTGGCCCTTCAGCCCGATGAGGACGACGAAGGAGTCGAGCTCAGAGTAGTCGATGGTCATGGGCTCGGTGAGGTCGTAGACGGCGGTGTTGAAGTATGGGCACTCCACCAGCAGCTGGCCTTCGTTCTTCACGGGCGTGTACTGCTGACGATAGTCGGGCAATACGCTGTAGTTGATGCTCTCCGCAGCCTCCTTGGTATGCAGCTGGCGCAGGTTGCCGTCCTTGTCGCGACGTCCGTAGTCGTAGATGCGATAGGTCACGTCGCTGGTCTGCTGAATCTCGGCCAGATAGCAGCCGGCACCGATGGCATGGATGCGCCCGGCAGGAATGAAGAAGCAGTCGCCTTCCTTCACGCTGTATTGTGCCAGCGCATCGCAGATGGTATCGTTCTCGACCATTGCCTTATACTGTTCGGGAGTAATCTGCATCTTCAGACCGTTGTAGAGCTTGGCCGTAGGCTGCGAGTCCATCACGTACCACATCTCCGTCTTGCCGCGCGGCTTGCCCTGCCGGTGGGCTATCTCGTCGGTGGGATGCACCTGAATGCTCAGGTCCTGATGGGCATCGATGAACTTGATGAGCAGGGGAAACTCATCGCCGAAGCGCTGATAGTTGGCCTCGCCCACCAGAGCGGCTTTCTCTTCTCTTACTATTTCGTTAAGACTCTTTCCGTCGCAGGCGGTCTCGTTGTCGGCCACACCGCTGATCTGCCAGCTCTCTGTACCCCAGATGAGGGTCTTCAGAAGGGGAGTGAATTTGTAGTAGTTCATTTTTTTTCTTTTGGCGATATTTCGATGTTTCGATATTTCGATATTTCGATGTTTCGATGTCTCGATATTTCGATGTCTCGATGTCTCGATGTCTCGATGTCTCGATGTCTCGATATTTCGATGTCTCGATGTCTCGATGTCTCGATGTCTCGATGTCTCGATATTTCGGGTTTAGTTGTCTTTCCAGAATGCCCGGGTGAAGAGCACCAGCACGCTCATGATTTCCAGACGGCCCACGAGCATCAGGAACGAACAGGTCCACTTGATGTATTGCGGCAGCTCGCCCCACGACAACACGGGGCCAATCTCAGTGGTCAGCGAAGCCCCCACATTGCTGATGCAGCTCAGCGCAATGACGATGGCGTTGGTCGTGTCAATGCCTGCTGCAATCATGATGGTTGTTGATATCGCCACCATGAAGGTGAAGATGGCAAAGAATGCCAGCAGTGTCGACAGCTTCTGTTGCGACACTGTCTGTCCGTTAATCTTGACGGGCAGTACGGCATTGGGGTGGAGGATGCGCTGGAACTCGTTGAGCAGCACCTTGAATATCATCACCAGTCGGATGCACTTGAATCCGCCCGTCGTCGAACCAGAGCAGGCTCCAAAAAACATCAGGGTGCCCATGACGACCCACGTGATGTGTGGCCACATTGCCGCATCGTCGTTGAAGATGCCCGTAGTGGTCATCGATGAGACGACGTGGAACAGTGAGGAGCGGAAGGCCCGTTCTGGTCCGTAGCCGTTGCGCGTCATCAGCAAGTACATGATGAATGTGGTGGCTGCCACAATCAGAAAGATGTATAGCTTGAATTCCGAGCTCTTGAACAGTGCTCCCACCCTCAGTTTGAAGATAGCCAGATAGAGCATGGCGAAATTGATACCCGCCAGGAATTGGAATATCACCGATACATATTCGATAGAGGCCGAGTTGAAGTAGGTCGTTGAGTCGTTATGTGTCGAGAATCCGCCCGTCGCAGTGGTGGTCATCGAGTAGTTGATGCTGTCGAACCAGTCCATGCCGCACAGGTAGAACGACAGCATACAGGCAATGGTCAGTCCCAGATAGATGGTCCATATCCACTTGGCCATCGTCGACAGGCGGGGATGCATCTTCGAGCGCATCGGGCCAGTGGCTTCAGCGGCAAACACTTTCACGCTGCCGCTACCCACCATCGACGGCAGGATGGCGATGGTGAAGAACACGATACCCAAACCTCCTATCCACTGTGTCTGTGTGCGCCAATAGAGAATGCCGTGCGGAAGCCATTCCACGCTGTTCAGAATCGAGGCTCCCGTGGTGGTGAATCCCGACATCGTCTCAAAGAAGGCATCAGTGATGTTGGTGATATAGCCTCCGATGACGTACGGCATCATACCGAAGAAGGTGAATACCACCCAGGTGGCGGTGACCAGCAGATAACTGTCTCTGCGGCTCAGGTTATTGTTAGCATTGCGCCCCATGTATTTGAAGACAAAGGCGGCACTGATGGTCAGCAGTGTGGAGATGAGGAACGGCATCATGTCGTCTTCGCCGTAGAAGATGGAGATGGCGACGCAGATGCCCAGCAAAGTACCCAGCAGGAACAGCAGCGAGCCGATAATCTTATATACCAGGGGCAGGTTTACCATAGCGTGTTGGCTTTGAAGTATTTCTCTACGCGCTTCAGATTCTGTTCGTGGCAGAACACCATCACCGAGTCGCCTGCCGCAATCTGCGTGTTACCATTCACCAGGATGCCCTGCCCGTTGCGCACCAGACCGCCGATGGTGACTCCTGAGGGCAGCCCCAGGTCTTTCACCGCATGCTTGGTAACCCTCGACCCTTGGGCAGCAGTGAACTCTGCCACATCGCTGTCCACCAGCATCAGGCTCCTCACATTGCTCACGTCGGCTCCCAGCATCATCTGGTAGATGTGGCTGGCTGCCAAGGTCTTCTTGTTGATGATGGTGCCGATGTCCAGGCTTTCAGCCATCTCGACATAGTCCAGGTTCTCTACCATTGCTACCGTCTTGCGCACTCCCAGTCGCTTGGCCGTCAGACACGCCAGGATATTGGTTTCGGCATTGCCCGTCAGTGCCACAAAGGCCTGTGTGTTCTGTATGCCCTCGTCCTGCAGCAGTCCGAGGTCGCGACCGTCTCCGTGAATTACCATGACGTCCTTGTCTGCCAGCTTCTCGTTGAGCTTCTCGCACCGCATCTCGTCCTGCTCGATAATCTTCACGTTCATATATTCTGGGGCAATCTTGGCAAAGCGTACTGCCGTCCTGCCGCCTCCCATCACTATGACGTTCTTCACATCGGCATAGTGCTCCTTGCCTGCTATCTTCCGGATGTAGGGTATATATTCGCGCGTAGTCATGAAGTAGGCCAGGTCGTTCTCCTCCAGCACGTCGTTACCTCCGGGAATCAGTGCCTCGCCGTCGCGCTTGATGGCTACGATGTGGTAGGGGTCGTCTGGACCGCAGAGCGTTTTCAGCGGTTGGTTCAGCACCTCACAGGTGCTGCGCAGCTTGATGCCAAGCATCACCAGGTCGCCGCCGTTCACGTCCCAGCGTTGGCGCACCCACGACATCTTCAGTCCGTTGCTGATATCGATGGCTGCCAGCACCTCGGGGAATATTAGTGAGTTGATGCCCATGCGCTCGAACAACTCTTTGCGCGTAGGGTCCAGGTATTCGAAGTTGTCAATGCGGGCCACCGTCTTCTTGGCTCCCAGGGCATGGGCTATCATGCAGGCATTCATGTTCCGGCTCTCGTCAGGCGTGACACCCACAAAGAGGTCGGCCGACTCCACACCGGCTTCTTTCATCGTGTTGATGCTGGTGGTGCGCCCTTGCAGGGTCATGATGTCGTACCGGCTGTCAAGGTCGCCCAGACGGTTCGCATCCTCGTCGATGAGCACGCAGTCTTGATGGTCGCGCGACAATAGCTTGGCCAGGTGAGTTCCTACGGCGCCTGCACCGGCAATGATAATCTTCATAGGTTGAGAATTGCTTTTTTGATACTTTCTTTGTCTATACCGACGATGGCATGCAACTGGCTCACTTCCCCGTGTTCCACAAACTCATCGGGCAGTCCCATTCTGCGGATGGTGGGCTGGTATCCGTGATCGCTCATCCACTCCAGCACCGCCGACCCCATACCGCCGTTGCGCACTCCGTCCTCGATGGTGATAATCTTCTTGAACCGTCTGCCTATCTCGTGGAGCAGCTCTTCGTCCAGAGGCTTCAGGAAGCGCAGGTCGTAGTGAGCGATGGAGATGTTTGATGTCTGATGTCCGTTGTCTGAAGTCTGAAATCCGGTGTTGGCGACTTCCTCAATGGCCACGGCTGCTGTGTTGCCGATAGGGCCTATGGTGATGACCGCAGCGTCCTCACCGTCGCGCAGTCGGCGACCCGTTCCCACGGGAATCTCCTCCAGCTCGCAGCGCCAGTCAACCAGCGTACCTCGACCTCGTGGGTAGCGGATGACAAACGGCCCCTTGTCGGGCAGTTGTGCCGTGTACATCAGTCGGCGCAGTTCGTGCTCGTCCATCGGCGAGGCAATGGTCAGATGGGGTATCGGGCGCAGTGCTGCCATATCAAAGGCTCCGTGATGTGTCGGTCCGTCCTCGCCCACCAGTCCGGCGCGGTCCAGGCACAGCACCACGTTCAGCCGAAGGATGGCTACGTCGTGTATGATATTGTCGTAAGCCCGCTGGGCAAAGGCACTGTAGATGTTGCAGAAGGGCTGCAGACCCTCCTTGGCCATTCCGCCCGCAAAGGTGACGGCATGTCCTTCGGCTATCCCCACGTCGAAGGTGCGCTCGGGCATCTCCTTCATCATGATGTTCATCGAACAGCCTGTCGGCATAGCCGGCGTGATGCCTATGATCTTGTCGTTCTTGCGCGCCAGCTCTAAGAGCGTCTCGCCAAAGACGTCCTGGAAACGGGGAGGCGTGTTCGTGTCGTCGCTCACCAGCCGCTTGCCCGTTTCCGGGTCGAACTTCCCGGGTGCATGCCATACGGTGACGTCTTTCTCTGCGGGGGCATACCCGTGTCCCTTCTGCGTATGCAGATGCAGCATCTTCGGACCTTTCATGCCCTTCAGCTGTCGCAGGATGCGCACCAGCTCCTTCACGTCGTGTCCGTGGAACGGACCGAAGTAGCGGATGTCCATACCTTCGAACACGTTCTGCTGATGCGAGATGGCCGACTTCACAGCGTTGGCCAGTCTGATAAGTCCCCGTCGGCGGTCGTCCTCCATCAGTCCCACCTTGTGCAGCCACCTCGAAGTCCTGAAGCGCAGCGCGTTGTAGGTCTCGTTGGTCGATAGCGACAGCAGGTATTCCT
The DNA here is from genome assembly GCA_946548065.1 of uncultured Prevotella sp. Taxonomy (GTDB): domain Bacteria; phylum Bacteroidota; class Bacteroidia; order Bacteroidales; family Bacteroidaceae; genus Prevotella. The sequence continues at coordinate 36,091 of CAMNPM010000018.1, forward strand.
GCATGCCGCCTACTGCACGGTCGATCGACATGTTGTTGTCGTTGAGGATAATCAGGATGTCAGTGTCCGAAGACGATACGTTGTTCAGTCCCTCATAGGCCAGTCCGCCCGACATAGCCCCGTCGCCGATGACGGCCACCACGTGGCGCTGCTTGCCCTTGTTGGCTATCGCCATTCCCAAGGCCGCCGAGATGCTGTTCGATGCGTGACCGCACATGAAGGTGTCATATTCGCTCTCCTCTGGCGAGGGAAAGGGCTTCAGTCCGCCCAACTTCCTGTTGGTGCAGAAGCGCTCTCTTCGACCCGTCAGAATCTTATGCCCGTAGGCCTGATGCCCTACATCCCATACGATGCGGTCGTCAGGAGTGTTGTAGACGTAGTGCAGGGCTACCGTGAGCTCCACCACACCAAGGCTGGAAGCCAGGTGGCCGGGGTTGACCGACAGCTCCTTGACGATATCCTCGCGCAATTCCTGACAGAGCTGCGGCAATTGGTCTACCGACAACTTTCTGAGGTCTTCAGGGTATTTTATATCTTGTAGTAATTCCACTTTACGCTTGCGTTTAGACTGCAAAGATACGAATAAGCACTTAAATAACAAAAAAATTCTTTGAGAATTTCTTGGAGTTTGCATATTTTCTTCATATCTTTGCACATGAAATAACTAAAAACGAATGAAATATCTTACGCTACCTGATCAGCAGATGCGCCGACTCTCTTTCTATCTGGCAATGGAAGAGTATGTTGCCCGCATGTTGCCTGCTGATGACTACCTGTTCTTGTGGCAGGTGAAGCCCACTGTAATCTTTGGGCGCAACCAGCAGATGGAGAGCGAGGTCAACGAGTCTTACTGCCGCGCCCACGATATCCAGATGTTTCGTCGCAAGAGTGGGGGAGGGTGCGTCTATGCTGACGAACAGAACCTGATGGTGTCATACGTGACAGCCGACGATCAAGTGGGAGTGGTGTTCAACCGCTTCCTGCAGATGCTCCTGCGTGTGCTCCGCAAGTTGGGCATCCAGGCCACCAGCACCAGTCGCAACGATGTGCTCATCGATGGCCGCAAGGTCAGCGGTACCGCTTTCTACCACCTGCCCGGACGCAGCATCGTTCACGGTACGCTGCTCTACGACACCAATATGGAGCACATGCTCAACGCCATCACCCCCAGTGCCGAAAAGCTCCGTCAGAAAGGCATTCAGAGCGTACGCCAGCGCATCACCCTGCTCAAGGACTATGTCTCGCTGACCCTGCCACAGCTGAAGGAGCACATCCGCCTCACGCTCTGCGACAGTCAGGTGCTACTGCAACCAGCTGAGGTGCTGGCCATCGGACAGCTGGAGAAGCAATATCTGCGCGATGATTTTATACACTTATTATAAACTATGGAACAAACAAGCAAACAAACCTGTCTTTACGACAAACACGTAGCTCAGGGTGCGCTGATGTCGCCCTTTGGCGGTTTTATCATGCCCATACAATATACGAATATCGTCGACGAGCATCAGGCCGTCCGCCAGCAGTGTGGCGTCTTCGACGTGAGCCACATGGGCGAGGTACTCGTCAGCGGCACCGATGCCGAGCGTTTTGTCAATCATATCTTTACCAACGATGTGCGCCCGATGGTCGCAGGCAAGATTCTCTATGGCATGATGTGCTATCCTACGGGCGGCTGTGTCGACGACCTGCTGGTCTACAAGATGGCTGCCGACCGCTTCTTCCTGGTCATCAATGCTGCCAACATCGACAAGGACTGGGCGTGGATACAAGAGCAGGCCGCAGGCTTCAACGTCAGTCTGGAGCACCAGAGCGACGACTATGGCCAGCTGGCCATTCAGGGTCCGCAGGCTGAGACCGTCATGGAAGAGATCTTGGGACTTCAGTGCAGAGAACTGGCGTTCTACACCTTCAAGACCCTCCACACTCCTCCCTCCTCCCTCCACACTCTCGTAAGCCGTACGGGCTATACCGGCGAGGACGGCTTCGAGATTTATGCATCTCCGTCCTACATCCGACAGTGCTGGGACAAACTGATGGCTGCGGGGGTGAAGCCTTGCGGCCTGGGCTGTCGTGACACGCTGCGCTTCGAGGTCGGACTGCCGCTCTATGGTGACGAACTCTCGCCCGACATCACACCCATCATGGCGGGCTTGGGAAGCTTCGTCAAACTCGACAAGGACAACTTCATCGGCCGCGAGGCACTGGCGCGCCAGAAAGCCGAGGGACCGGCCCGCAAGCTGGTGGGCATCGAGCTCAGCGACAAGGCGATACCGCGTCACGGCTACACCGTACTGAAAGACGGCCAGCCCATCGGCGAGGTGACTACGGGCTATCATACCATCTCTACCGACAAGAGCGTGTGTATGGCGCTCGTCGACGCGCAATATGCCGCACTTGGCACCGAGGTGGAGATACAGATCCGCAAGAAGGTGTTTGCGGGTTGTGTAGTGAAAAAACAATTCTATCAAAAAAACTATAAACACTAAACATTATGGCAAAAGTATTAGAAGGACTCTATTACAGCGAGTCACACGAGTATGTAAAAGTAGAAGGCGAGTATGGCTATATCGGTATCACCGACTATGCCCAGCAGGCTTTAGGCAATGTGGTTTACGTGGATATGCCTGATGTCGACGACGAGGTGTCGGCAGGCGAGGAGTTCGGTGCTGTGGAGAGCGTCAAGGCGGCCTCCGACCTCATCTCGCCCGTCACAGGTGTCGTGATGCAGGTCAACGAGGAACTCGAAGACCAGCCCGAGCTCGTCAACAGCGACCCCTATCAGCACTGGATGATCAAGGTGACCATTGCTGACCCCTCTGAACTCAACCAGCTGATGGACGCCAAGGCTTATGCCGACTTCCTCTCCAGCCTATAATCCCTCACCTCTTATTATCAGACCTCAAACATCAGACATCAGACCTCTCATCTTTATGTACAAGTATTTCCCTCATACCGACGATGACCTCAGGGGCATGCTTCAGCGTGTGGGCGTCGACTCGCTCGATGCGCTCTACGCCCAGGTGCCTGAGGCCGTCCGCTTTCGTGGCGACTACGACATCCCGCTGAGTGCCAGCGAGATGGAGGTGCGGCAGACTTTCCAGCTCCTGGGCTCGCAGAATCAGCAGCTTGTCTGCTTTGCAGGCATGGGAGCCTACGACCACTATACGCCCAGCGTCATCCCTAACCTCCTGTCGCGCTCTGAGTTCCTCACCAGCTATACGCCCTATCAGGCCGAGATATCGCAAGGCACACTGCACTACATCTTCGAATATCAGTCGATGATGGCCGAGCTTACCGGGATGGAGGTCTCCAACGCCTCTATGTACGACGGGGCTACTGCTGCCGCTGAGGCTATGATGATGGCGGTGGCGGCAAGCAAGAAGGCCCGCAAAGTGCTGGTGTCCGAGGGGCTGAACCCCGGGACCCGCCAGGTGCTCGATACCTACGCCCTGCATCACGGCATAGAACTGGAGACCATCCCGCTCACCGACGGCACCACAGACCTCCCATCTCTCATCTCTCATCTCTCATCTTCCGGCGTTGCCGGCGTCATCGTCCAGCAGCCTAACGTCTATGGCATTGTTGAAGACTTCAGCGGCTTTGCTGATGCCTGTCATGAGCAGAAGGCGCTGTTCGTCATCGACAGCGTGGCTGCCGACTTGGCGGTGCTCAAGACACCTGGTGAGTGGGGAGCCGACATTGCCGTAGGCGACGGACAGTCGCTGGGCATCCCATTGTCGTTTGGCGGACCGTACGTGGGCTATATGTGCTGCACTGGGAAACTCATCCGCAAGATGCCCGGCCGCATCGTAGGCAAGACTGTCGACAGCCGCGGACAGCGTGCCTTTGTGCTCACCCTGCAGGCCCGCGAACAGCATATCCGCCGCCAGAAGGCTACGTCGAACATCTGTTCCAACCAGTCGCTCATGGCGCTCTTCGTCACTGTCTATATGTCGCTCATGGGGCGCCAGGGACTGAAGGAGGCTGCTCAGCTGAGCTATTCCGGAGCCCACTATCTGTGCGACGGGCTGCTCAACACCGGACACTTCCACCTGGTCTACGACAAGCCGTTCTTCAACGAGTTCTACGTACGCTACGACGGTGATGCCCAGACGCTCTACCAGCGGTTCCTCGATGCCGGCATCCTGGGGGGCGTTCTCCTGGACGACGGCTTCCTTTTTGCCGTCACCGAAAAGCGTACTAAAGAAGAAATAGATAACCTAGTAAAACTGGCTGCACTATGAATAACCAACTTTATGGAAATCTGATTTTCGAACTCTCACACGAAGGACGTAAAGGCTATAGCCTGCCCACAAACCGCTTTGGCCAACAATATGACATACCGAAGGAACTATGCCGCAAGGACGATGCCCGGTTGCCTGAGTGCGATGAGCTCACTGTGGTGCGCCACTATACCAACCTGTCACTCAACAACTTCGGTGTCGACAACGGTTTCTACCCTCTGGGGTCGTGTACGATGAAGTACAATCCGAAGCTCAATGAGGAGATGGCCGCCCTGCCGCAGTTCCAAAATCTTCATCCTCTTCAGCCCGAACAGACTGTTGGAGGGGCTCGTGCCGTCATCGCCATGCTTGAGCGCTCGCTCTGTGCCCTCACCGGACTGGCTCACTTCACCTTCAAACCCTATGCCGGAGCTCATGGCGAACTGACGGGACTGATGGTCATCGACAACTATCACCGCTCGCGGGGCGACCAGCAGCGGCGCAAGGTCATCGTACCCGACTCGGCTCACGGCACCAATCCTGCATCGGCAGCTGTCTGCGGACTGGAGATCATCGAGGTGAAATCCGGTCCAGATGGACTAGTGGATCTGGCAGATCTAACCAGACTAGTCGAACAGGAAGGCCCCGCCATTGCCGCCATGATGATGACCAATCCCAATACGCTGGGACTCTTCGAACGCCAGATTCCCGCCATAGCCCGTCTCATCCACGACTGCGGAGCACTGATGTACTACGACGGAGCCAACCTCAATCCCATGCTGGGTGTCTGCCGCCCGGGCGACATGGGCTTCGACGTGATGCACATCAACCTGCACAAGACCTTCTCCACGCCTCATGGCGGCGGCGGGCCGGGCAGCGGACCGGTAGGCGTGCGCGAGGGACTGCAGCAGTTCTTCCCCGTCGTGTCGCCCTATCACGGCAACTTTGCCGTCATCCTTCGCGCCTTGGCATACATTCTCTCCCTGGGGCGCGACCACGTCGGCGAGGTAGGCCCGCTGGCCACGCTCAATGCCAACTATGTCAAGGAGTCGCTGAAGGATGTCTACGAGCTGCCCATCGAGGGACTCTGCTGCCATGAGTTCGTGTTCGACGGACTGAAGGACAAGTCGACGGGTGTCACCACGATGGATGTCGCCAAGCGGTTGCTCGACTATGGCTATCACGCCCCCACCATCTACTTCCCGCTGCTGTTCCACGAGAGCCTGATGGTGGAACCCACTGAGAACGAGTCGCGCGAGACCCTCGACGGCTTCATCGCCGTGATGCGCCGCATCGCCCAAGAGGCCAAGAGTGACCCTGAGTTGGTGAAGTCGGCTCCGCACAACACACCCATCGGGCGCGTCGACGATGTGTTGGCTGCCAAGCACCCAGTGGTAACGTATAGACAGATGACTGATGAGAGCTATGACAACGTGTGATTTGTTGATTATCGGTGCGGGGCCTGGGGGCTACCGCGCTGCGGAGTATGCAGCCCGTCAAGGCTTGCAGGTGGTGATTGCCGAACAGCAGGAGGTGGGAGGCACGTGTCTCAACCGTGGGTGCATACCCACCAAGACCTATGTGCATAGTGCCACCTTCGCTGAGGCCGTCGAGCGTCAGCAGCAGGTGGTGCAGCAGTTGAGAAGCGGGGTTGAGGGCATTCTGTCTGCACCAGGCATTACCCTGCTCCGTGGTCATGCCTCGTTTTTAGATGCCCACACCGTTTCTGTCAGCGGCGACACTGTCTCCGCAAAAAGCATCATCATAGCCACTGGCAGCACCGCCAAGCTTCCCCCCATTGCCGACATTGACGACCCTCGTGTGGTCACCAGTACCGAACTGCTGCAAATGACACGGCAACCGCGGCGGCTCTGCATCATCGGTGCGGGAGTCATCGGCATGGAGTTCGCCTCAGTGTTCAACCGCTTTGGCAGCGAGGTCACCGTCATCGAGGCCCTGAAGGAGTGTCTGCCTATGCTCGATAGTGACATTGCCAAGCGCTTGCGTAAGCTGATGGAAAAACGTGGCATCACCTTCCGTATGAAGACCGCCCTGCAGTCGCTCGCCCAGCTCGATGCTGACACCATCCTCGTTGCCACAGGCCGTCAGGCTAACACCGAGGGGCTCAACCTCCAGGCCGCAGGCATCACGCCCGATGCCCGCGGCTTCATACCCGTCGACGACAATTACCGCGTACTCCCCCCTCATCCCTCATCCCTCTTCCCTCATCCCTCATCCCTCCTCCTTCCTGACATCTATGCCATAGGCGATGTCAACGGTCGCCAGCTCCTGGCTCATGCGGCCGAGATGCAGGCCGTCAGAGCCGTCAACCACTTCCTGGGACGCACCGACGGCATCCGCTTCGACATCATGCCCGCGGCCATCTTCACCGACCCTGAGGCAGCCTGCGTAGGACCCACCGACGACCAGCTCAAGGCCAGCGGTGCCGACTACCGGTGCCGCAAGGCCTTCTGGCGCGCCAACGGCAAGGCATTGGCCATGAACCAGACCGAGGGCATGCTCAAGCTCCTCTCCGATGCCTCCGACCGCATCGTGGGCTGTCATGCCTATGGGGCTCATGCGGCCGACATCGTACAGGAAGTCAGCTGCCTGATGTGCCGCGACACCACCGTCGACCAGCTGCGCGATATGGTGCATATCCATCCTACCCTGGGCGAGATCCTCAAATCGGCCACAGAGGTTAACTGATGTGTAATGTCTGCTTATATCTTCTGATCTGCAATTGGGTGCTGGAGTGCTCTTTTTTCACACAATTTTTTTCATTGTTTTAGCGTAATAATGATGTAAAAGTACATAATTTTTTGTGATTTTTGCAAGGAAAACTACGATTTTTAGTGCTGATTTTTGTGGAAGTTATTTGTAAATTTGTGGAAGATTTTTAGGATTTTAGTCTCCAATAGCCTCATTCCCATCATTTGATTTTGTGGTCTTAATGACACCATGAAAGCCGTAAATGTTTTTATTTCAACAATTTACGTGTATGCATATCGGTCAAGTTGGTCAAGGTCAAAATGGTCAAAATTAATTCTGAAATTGCTAAAATTGTCACTATATATAATAAATAATATATATTATTTATATTATATAGTGCGGATTTTTTGAAAAATTAAAAAACGATTTTGACCATTTTGACCTTGACACAAATGACACACCTCACAGTTGTCTGGCTGTCAGGCTGCGATGGTTGTAGGTAATATAGCTTCTCTAAACCCGAACCTGTGTAAAAAAACGGCAAAAAGTGGTCCTTGAACGCGAGTGGTGCGATTTTTCACCAGAAATATGGCCATTTGAGGGGGTGGAGGGGCTGAAAATTTGGAATGCGACGAAAAACGCGTTATCTTTGCACCGTCAACGAGAGAGAAAACGACGTGAAGCCAACGAGACAGCGCGCGGTCAACGACAGCTTAATACCGACTTACCTCCGACTTGGCACAAGCAACAAGGGCTATTAACCATTTAAACAACAATCAGTTAAGTAAAAACGAACCATCAAAAAAGCTGTAAAAAGCTATCGAGAGAGTAAAAAACCATTCTTTCCATAATAGACCTTCATGGTCTGCAATATTACGCTGAGCAGGATGAGGCAGATGCCGACATAAAAGGAAAAGTTGATTTCTCGCCCCTCGCCGAAGATGATGAAGGCCAGGATGATGGTATAGCAGGGCTCCAGGTTGTAGGTCAGGTTGACGGTAAAGGCTGAGAGTCGCTTCAGCGCCATAATCTGCAGGATATACATCGCCACCGTGCAGAACAGGGCGTGGCATAGCATGAACCACAGGTTGCTGCCCTCAGGGATGATGAGCACAGGCTGGCTGCTGGGGAATATCAGCAGATAGAGTGGGGCGATGATGCTTACAGCCACGAGGCCGCCCATCATCTGATACATCAGTACCGTGCGGCTACGAACCCCCAGGCTGGCCTTCTTGTTGCAGATGGCATAAAGCGCACAGACAGCAGACGAGACAATGCCGATGGCAATGCCATAGCGGTAACGGGCATCGAGCGAAAAGATACATAGTACACCTGCCACCGTGATCAGGGCAAACGATAGCTCTACCCACGAGAAACGCCGTTTAAAGATCATCGGCTCGAAGATAGCCGTAAAAAAGCCTATCAGCGAGAAGCAAATGACTCCGATGGATACGTTGGAGGCCTTGATGGATCCATAGAATAATATCCAGTGAAAGCCTAACAGGGCTCCGCAGCCACACAGTTGCAGGAACTTGCGACGCGTTATTCGGGGCAACCCCGTGAACACCAGCAGGATGCACGTGGTGAACAGCATGCGATACCACACGATGTCTACTTCGTTGAGTGTGATCAGTCGGCCGAACAGTCCTGTAAAGCCTGCCAGCAATACGCTGAGGTGCAGTTGGACGAATCCCTGTTTTGTCTCGTTCATTTTCGGTAATTTGCTTGCAAAGGTACGCTTTTTTTGTGATAAAGATGTCATGAAAACGACACTTTCTAACAAAAGGTGTCGGACTCTCTCGAGCCCGACACTTTCACATGT
>CAMNPM010000019.1 GCA_946548065.1 uncultured Prevotella sp.
CCTCTGTACCCGCCACCTCGTCGGCACCGTCGATTACACCGCCCTCTGCCAAACCTTCCTCGATTTCTACAGCCATTACACTACGCCCTGCGGCACCATTGCCGTGACCGATTGCCGCGAACTCGATGCGCTGGCCGCGATCGTGAGGGACATCAACCAGACGCAGGAATTTGACTACGCCCTGTTGTCCGACGTGCAAAGGATGGACGGCTATACCCCCCGTTGTTCTATGACCTCGGAGAACTGTACAAGGCATACGCCCAGCGGATGAGGGGCGTGTGCCGACGCTATATCAGCGACGAGCAGACGGTGGAGGATGTGTTGCACGATGCTTTCGTGATTATCTTCACTTCGTTCGACAGGCTGCGCGATGTGCGACGTGCCGAGCAATGGATGATGGCCATCACAAGGAACGAGATCACCGGAACCGTCCCCAATTTTTTCCATCAAATTCGTCAGTGACCTGTTCTGAATGAAAGTTTAATGGTGATTGATGAAAAAACAGAGGATGTGCTAAGCACATCCTCTGTTTTGGGTTTTAGAGAGGGTATTCCTCGAAGGCGTAGAGAACGGTGGAGAGGTAGCGCTCTCCAGTGTCGGGCAGCAATACTACGATGTTCTTCCCCTTGTTCTCAGGACGCAGGGCTATCTGCGAGGCGGCATAGAGGGCTGCACCGGCTGAGATGCCTACCAAGAGACCTTCCAGACGTCCTATCTCACGACCTGTGCGGATGGCATCGTCGTTATTGACATCGAACACTTCGTCCACCAGACTGCCGTCGTAGGTGGCGGGGATGAAACCGGCTCCGATGCCCTGAATCTTGTGCGGACCGCTCTGGCCTCCGTTGAGAACGGGGCTCGACTTGGGCTCTACGGCGACAATCTGAACGCCGGGCTTCTGCTCCTTCAGGTATTTGGCCACTCCGGAGACTGTACCGCCCGTGCCTACACCAGCAACGAAGATGTCGACCTGGCCGTCGGTCTGCTCCCAAATCTCAGGACCGGTGGTGGCATAGTGCTTGGCGGGGTTGGCGGGGTTCTCGAACTGCTGCAGGATGACGGAACCGGGAATCGTGTCGCGCAGCTGCTCGGCAGCACGGATAGCACCAGGCATGCCGTCCTTTCCAGGAGTGAGGCGCACCTCGGCACCGTAGGCCTTGACCAGGTTGCGACGCTCGACACTCATCGTCTCGGGCATGGTGAGGATGAGCTTATAGCCCTTGACAGCCGACACGAGGGCCAGGCCGACACCCGTGTTGCCGCTGGTGGGCTCGATGATGGTGGCTCCAGGCTGCAGGATACCCTTCTGCTCGGCATCTTCTATCATGGCCAGGGCGATGCGGTCCTTAACGCTGCCACCAGGGTTGAAATACTCGACCTTCGCAATGAGCGGAGTGGAAATGCCTTTCTGGGCAGAGAACTTGTTGAGCTGCAACAGCGGTGTGCTGCCAATGAGCTCGGTGAGTTGTTGTGCAATTTTTGCCATAGTTGTCTTGTCTTTTTATATCGTTATACTATTCTTGTTTCGCTGGGACTTTAAATCTTGTCGAAAGCCTGGCGGAGGTCGTCGAGGATGTCGTCGATGTGCTCCGTGCCGATGCTCAGACGAACGGTGGAGGGCGTGATGTGCTGCTGCTTGAGCTCCTCGGGAGTCATCTGCGAGTGGGTGGTGGTGTAGGGATGAATGACCAGACTTTTCACGTCGGCCACGTTGGCCAGCAGCGAGAAGATTTCCAGTGAGTCGATGAATCGCCAAGCTTCCTGCTCACCACCCTTGATCTCGAAGGTGAAGATGCTACCTGCTCCCTTGGGGAAGTACTTGGTGTACAGCTCGTGGTCGGGATGGGTAGGTAGGCTGGGATGATTGACGCTGGCCACCTTGGGATGCTGACGGAGGAAGTCGACCACCCGCAGCGCATTCTCGACGTGACGCTCCACGCGGAGTGACAGTGTCTCAAGTCCCTGCAATAGTATAAACGCATTAAATGGTGAAATTGTTGCACCGGTGTCCCTTAAAATGACGGCACGAATGCGAGTGACAAAGGCAGCGGCTCCGGCAACGTCGGCAAAGACGGCTCCGTGGTACGAGGGGTCAGGTTTGGCCAGTGTGGGGAACTTGTCGGCATTGGCCTTCCAGTCGAAGTGGCCTCCGTCGACGATGACGCCGCCCAGGCTGGAGCCGTGACCACCGATGAACTTGGTGGCTGAGTGGACCACGATGTCTGCTCCGTGCTCGATGGGACGGATGAGGAACGGGGTGCCGAAGGTGTTGTCGATGACCAGGGGCAGATGGTGCTGATGGGCCAGTTGGGCGAGGGCATCGATATTGGTGACGTCGGAGTTGGGGTTGCCAAAGGTCTCGGCATAAATCAGCTTGGTGTTGGGCTGGATGGCTGCCTCTACGGCCTGAAGGTCGTTCACGTTGACAATGGTGCTGGACACACCCTGATTGGCCAGCGTGTGGGTGATGAGGTTGAACGAGCCGCCATAGAGATTGTCGGCTGCCACGATATGGTCGCCGGCGAGGGCAATGTTCTGTATGGCATAAGTGACGGCTGCTGCCCCGGAGGCTACGGCCAGACCTGCCACACCGCCCTCGAGAGCTGCCACGCGGTCTTCAAACACACCCTGGGTGGAGTTGGTCAGACGACCGTAGATGTTGCCGGCATCGCGCAGTCCGAAACGGTCGGCAGCATGCTGCGAATTGCGGAACACGTAGGACGTGGTCTGATAGATAGGTACGGCACGGGCATCGGTGGCGGGGTCGGGCTGCTCCTGACCTACATGCAGTTGGAGGGTCTCAAAACGGTAGTTCTTCTTTGTACTCATAATCTTGTTCCTTTCTTTTTTATGTTGTTTATTTGAATGTTTCGACGGTGCAAAGGTACGGAGTTTGGAGATATTCTCCAAATCTTTTGGTCATTACGGAAAAAATGACTAATTTTGCACACGAGGAGATTTATTATTTCTTTTTCGTGACAGTAATTTGACATCGGTTAGAATATCATTCCAAAATTATGGCATATCAACTAGACGAAATCGACTTGCAGATACTTCGTACGCTGCAGAAAAATGCGAAACTGACCACCAAAGAGCTGGCCGACCTGGTGCATCTGACCCCTACGCCCGTGTTTGAGCGCCAGAAACGGCTGGAGCGGCTGGGCTATATCAGCAAGTATATAGCCGTGCTGAATGCTGACAAGCTGAACCAGGGACTGCTGGTGTTCTGCAAGGTGAAGCTGAAGCAGATCAACCACGAGATAGCCGACAGTTTCGTGAGGCGCATTCAGCACATACCGGAGATTATAGAATGCTACAACACCTCAGGGCAGTACGACTATCTGCTGAAGGTGCGCTCGGCTGACATGAAGCAGTATCAGGAGTTTGTGCTCAACAAGCTGGGAGAGATAGAGAACGTGGCCTCGATAGAGAGCACCTTCGTGATGAGCGAGGTGAAGCAGCGCTACGGTATCAATATCTGAAAAAAATATTCCACGAATAGTTGGATAATAGAAAAAATAATCGTAACTTTGCTGACTGTAAATTGTGAACCGTCAAAATAATAGTATATAGTCATGACTCTGATTATCGTCACCATGCTGCTGCTGTCGTATCTGCTGATAGCGACAGGTCATCTTACAGGCGTCAACAAGGCAGCCATAGCTATGTTCCTCGGAACGGTGGGGTGGGTGGTCTATGTGAGCTGGGGTGCCGACTTCGTGATGGCCCAGCATCCGACCGACTACGTGGAGTGGCTTGGGGGACGCACGGCAACAAGCGACACCGTGAAGCACTATATATATAATAATGTGTTCCTCTACTACGTGGGCAGGGCGGCAGCCATCGTCATGTTCCTGCTGGCCACCATGTCGATTGTTGAGCTGCTGAACAACAACGGGTGTTTCGACTTCATCAAGGAGTGGATACGCACACGCAACTCGAAGCGGCTGCTGTGGACCATCACGCTGGCCACCTTCATCCTCTCGGCCAACCTGGACAACCTGACCACCACCACCACAATGCTAGTCATCATGCACTCCATACTGCAAAACTCGCGGCAGCGCATGTTCGTGGGGTCGGCCATCGTGCTGGCTGCAAACTGCGGAGGATGCTTCACCGTCATCGGCGACCCTACGGGGCTCATTCTATGGGGCGACGGGGCCGTAACGGCCAGCCACTTCTCGGCTTTTCTGGCTATACCCTGCATACTGGCATGGGTGATTCCCACCATCATGATCAACCGCGAGCTGCCCGCCCGTCTGGATACGGCGTGGAGCCCATCGCCCTATCGCGGCGACGACACCAGGCTCAACCGATGGCAGCGAGTAGTGATGCTCGTGGTAGGCATCGGTGGACTGTGGTTTATTCCTACCTTCCACAACATCACCAAGCTGGCTCCCTTCCTCGGCGCACTGTGCGTACTCTCGGTGCTCTGGGTGGTCAACGAAGCCTTCAACCGCAAGCTGATAGCTGCCGACCAGATGACGCAACGTCGCATACCGCTGTCGCTGCAATATGGTGCGCTGCAGCAAATGCTGTTCATCATGGGCATCATGCTCGGTATGGGCGTGGTGGCGGAGACAGGAGTGTGGGCTGATGTGGCCACATGGTTCGACACTTATGTCCACGACATCTGGCTGATGGGCATCGGAGCCGGACTGCTGTCGAGCATCGTCGACTCATTCACCATAGCCATCAGCAACATCTCGCTCTATCAGGTAGGGGTGGGCGACGTATCGGTGAATGGGGCTTACTGGAGCATCATAGCCTTTGCTACCGCAGTAGGCGGCTGCCTGCTGTGCGTAGGCAGCATCAGCGGTATTGCACTGATGAAGATGGAGCATGTCAGACTGGGGTGGTATGTCAAGCACCTGACTCCCAAAGTGCTGCTCGGATGGATTGCCGGCTTTATAGCACTGTGGATAGAGCTCTACTTAACCAAACTGTAAATACTAATCTATAAACATATTAAACAATACTACTATGGGTAAAATTCAGACTATCGGAATTCTCACATCGGGCGGCGACGCGCCAGGTATGAATGCTGCCATTCGCGCCGTGACGCGAGCTGGTATCTACAACGGATTCAACATCAAAGGTATCTATCGCGGATACGACGGACTGATCAAGGGTGAGGTGAAATCGTTCACCACTGAAAACGTGTCGGGCATCATCACTCGTGGCGGTACCATCCTCAAGACGGCACGTTCGAAAGAGTTTATGACACTTGAAGGTATGCAGAAAGCCTATGAGACGTGTGTCAGTGAACAGATTGATGCCTTGGTGGTCATCGGAGGTAACGGTTCGCTCACGGGAGCACGCAACTTTGGAATGGAGTTCGACTTCCCTGTTATTGGACTGCCCGGAACGATTGACAACGACCTCTATGGCACAGACAACACTATTGGCTACGACACGACGATGAACACCATCATGGAGTGCGTAGACCGTATTCGCGACACCGCCAACTCGCACGAGCGCATCTTCTTTGTCGAGGTGATGGGCCGTGATGCCGGATTCTTGGCTCAGAACTCGGCTATCGCCTGCGGTGCCGAAGCCGCCATTATACCTGAGGAAATGACGGAGGTCGACCAGTTGGCGCAGTTTATGGGTCGTGGCATCCGTAAGTCGAAGAAGTCGTGTATCGTCATCGTCTCTGAGAGTCCTAAGTGTGGCGCGCTCTATTATGCAGACCGCGTGAAGAAGGAATTCCCAGAGTTCGATGTGCGTGTGTCTATCCTCGGACATCTGCAGCGTGGCGGTACGCCAACAGCCCGCGACCGCATCCTGGCCAGCCGTACTGGAGTGGGGGCTATCGAGGCAATTAAGCAGGGCCAGCGCAACGTAATGGTCGGTGTGCGTAACAATGAGGTGGTGTATGTTCCGTTCTCAGAATGTATCCGCACGGACAAGCCTTTCGACAAGAAGCTTATTCAGGTGCTCGACGAGCTTAGTATCTGAAACGCTTTCTATCTTGAAGCATAAACGATATATAAGATATGGCCTTTAAATCCCACGATTACGATGACCAGCTTGAGGAGCGGGAGGTGTCATTTCCTCCCGCCCATACCGCAGAGCATCTGCTGAATCAGTTGATGAAGCGGATGTTTGGTTGTGAGCGCTCGTATAATGCACACATAGAACGGAAGAAGAGCAAGATGAGTTTTCGTTTAGAGCGTAAGCCAACACGACAAGAGGAGAAAGAAATAGAGCGTGAGATGCAGCGCCTGATAGACGAGGACTTGCCAGTGACGTTCGAGTATGTGCGTCGTGACGAGGTTCCTGAGGGCGTGAGTCTCGACCGTCTGCCCGACGATGCTTCTGACATATTGCGGTTGGTGCGCATCGGTGACTTTGATGTCTGTCCATGTATAGGGAAACATGTGCGCTCGACAGGACAGATAGGTCGGTTCGAAATGCTCGGCACTAACTGGGACGAGCAGGAGCGCTCGTTCCGCGTGAGATTCAAAATCGTAGGATGATAAGAGGTAAGAAAAAAGCTTTCGTAAGTTGAACTTGCGAAAGCTTTTTTATGATATCCGTTTTTTACATTGCAATCTTCATGAACACGGGGTAGTGGTCGGAGTTGGACAGCTCGCCGCGATAGTAAGTGAGTCCCTTCAGCGACGGGTCGTGGAAGATGTAGTCGATTCGCACAGGCTTGTTCTTGTCGCGCATGGTGTACATGAAACCACCGCTGCCACACTCCTTGAAGCCGTCGACCATGTTGCCCAGCATGGTGTTGTAGACATATGAGTAGGGAACATCGTTGAAGTCGCCACAGAGAATGCAGGGCTTGTCAGTGGCAGCTTTCTCGTTGGCTATCGTAACGGCTTGTCCGACACGGAACATCATGCCCAGCATGTAGTTGCCGTAGATGACTTCGAGCAATCGGTTGCTGCCCACCTCTGTGTTCTGCTGAGCGCGTAGCTTGGCTGCCTGATGAAGGGTGCGGTTGATGCCTGTGGTCTGCAAGTGAACGTTGAAGACGCGGATTACCTTGCCGTTGACATCGATGTCCGCCCATTGGGCACTGTTGTTGGTCTCGTCGAAGAGCAGGGCCTTGTTCTCTTTGATAGGATAGCGACTGAAGATGACCATATCAGAGCGGCCTACCTGCATATAGGGGAAATACTCCTTGTAGGCTTCTGAGTTCTTCTTGTCGCCACTTGTTTCATTGTACTCCTGCACACAGAGGATGTCAACCTTCTGACGTCGCATCTCTGCCAGGATGTCGAGAGCCTTGAAACCTGTGGTCTCACGACCGAACATGGCTACGTTGTATGAGGCAACCTTGATGCCTTTCTGCTTTTCAGCTTCCTTGTCGAGCGATCCGAACTGGAAGATGGTGCCGATGTACGGTATGCAGCATGCTACCGTGATGACGGGGATGAGGGCATAGAGCCAGCGCCGCCGTATGAGCCAGTAGATGAGCATGACAATGTTGGCGGCGATGAGCAAGGGTAGGGCATAGACCAGCATGGCGCGTGCCGTGTTGCCTATAGGACTGACAGTGCCTCCGTAGAGTCCGACAAAGGTTAATACTGTGATGATAATCTGTGCCACAAGAAACATCAGGGACACATATTTATATACTGCAAGCTTACCCATGATGTGAGGAGGTTTTAGCGTTTGACATATTTCTCTACCATATCGAGCAGGTCCTCCACACGGAAGGGCTTGGCCATAAACTCATCGCATCCAGCCTCCTTTGCCTCGCGGATATTCTCGTCGAAGGCATAGGCGCTGAGTGCTACAACGGGCAGGTCGTGGTTCACCTCCTTGATGATGCGGGTGGCATCGAGGCCGTTCATTCCCGGCATGCGGATGTCCATGAGTATCAAGTTGGGGCGCTGCTCTTCGGCATAGGTCACTGCCTCGATGCCGTTGTGGGCGCGGATAAGGCGGTAGCGCTTGGAAAGCACAATCTTGACCAGCTCGTAATTGCTGTCTTCGTCTTCTGCCACCAGAATGAGCGGTGCATTCTGTAGGTTGGTAGACGTGGTGGCTCGTATGGTGCGAGAGTTGGTGGTGATGTGGTCGTTGTTTGCCATCCCTCCTATGTTTCCCTCGAAAGGCAATACGAAGCGGAAGGTAGACCCCTCGCCCAGACGGGACTGGACACTAATGCGGCCGCCCATTTTCTCGACTATTGTCTTGCAGAGTGCCAGACCGAGGCCATAGCCGTTCTGTGTCTTCTCGGCATCGCGCGACACATAGACATCAAAAATGCTCTCCAGATCCTCCGAAGCTATACCTGTACCTGTATCGCTGACGAAGAACTCCACCTCCGTACCGTCGTTGATTAGGCGGTAGCCGTATTTGATGCTGCCCGTTGTGGTGTGCTTCAGCGCGTTACTGATGAGGTTAGAGAAAACCTGCGTGACGCGATTGACGTCGGTATAGAGATTGATGTTCATATTGGGCTTGTTCCATATCAGCTCGACACAATCCGGACAACGGAAGCGGAAGATGTTCTTGAGCCCATGACACAAGTCGTTGAGGTTGGTGATGTTTTTCTTGATGCTAATCTCGCCCGCCTCGACGCGTGAGAGATCCAGGATGTCGTCAATCAGTGAGAGCAGACGTGTGTTATTGCTCTCAATGATTTCCATGAACTTCATGCGCTCCTCAGCGGAATCGGTCTCGGCCATCACGCGGGAGAATCCCTCAATGGCATTCAGAGGGGTACGAATCTCATGACTCATGTTGGCCAGGAAGAGCGATTTCATCCTGCTGGCCTGTTCTGCTTTCTTGGTTTTGTCTTCGTACTCCTTGAGCTTCTTGTTTGCCTCTTCCAGCTTCAGTTCTGTCTGTCGCAGAGCAGAACTCGTCTTGGAGATTTGCTGAAATAATTGCTCGCGTTCTTTATCTATCATTTTTGTAAAAACATATAAAAGCCGTTGCAAAGATAGTGAATATTTTTTAATATTCAAAAATAAAGGAGAAATTTTTTATCCTCGTTTTGCTTTTTCCCATGATCCGCTGGTGTCGTGCTGGATAAGATACTTTACACCTTGGAACACGTTCATGTTCATAAATATAAAGTAATAAGGCACATACAAGTACTTGTTCTTGTTCCCGTTGCGGTAGAGCAACCATCCACAGAGGGCTGCCAGATAGAACAGGAGCTGCAGGCATGCGATAATAAAATACACCATTCCGGCATTGAATGCTACGAGAGCGATGTTGAGCGGAATGAGCAGTAGTAAGGCTAAAGGGGTGATAGTCCAGCGCAGGACGCGATGCGACACGAACTGGAAGGCAACGAGGCAGTGCTGCCAGTATTTTTGACTGCTGCTTTTGAAAGAGAAGGGCAGCATCATGTCTTTGAGCCACCAGATGCTCTGCAGTCCGCCAGCGGCGATGCGCCGTTTGCGTTTCGATTCTTCTTCCATGTTGGCAGAGCCGTACTCCATAGCATAGGCTTTGCTGCAATAGGCGATGCGGTAGCCTTTGTCGACCATTCGCATAGACATGACAAAGTCGTCGAGCAGTGCCGATTCGGGCATGGGCTCATAGAGTCGGGTGCGGATGGCGTTGAGTTCGCCCGCAGCACCCATTGCTGAATAAAGTTCGCTGTCCAGCTGCTTCAGTGTGCTCTCGTAGCGCCAGTAGAGTCCCTCGCCCTTGGCCGCGGTGTGGTTGTCAAAGCGGGCAAGGACGCGCTTCTCGCCTGCCACGCAGGCTACTTGTGGATCCATGAAGCAACGCACAATCTCGCGCACGGCCTCAGGATTGAGCATGGTGTTGGCATCGGTCATGATGCTGAGGTCTGTTTTTACCATACTGATGCCGTGATTGAGGGCTGCCGTCTTACCCCGTCGCTGGGGCGAGAATACCAATTCCACCTCAGGATAGCGTCCCAGGCGAGCGTTGGTCTCGTCGGTACTACCGTCAGTCACCCACATCACGTGCAGCTTGTCGGTAGGATAGTCTAACTGGCGGGTGTTGTCCATCTTCATGTCTACTACGTCTTGCTCGTTGTAGGCGCAGATGAGCAGCGTAACATGTGGTAACGCCTCGTCAGGAGGGAGTGCGTCGTTGGCGCGCTTCCCACTGACGAGACGCTTGATAGTCACCAGCAACCATAGTAGCAGCCCATATCCGATATAAGTATAGAATACGAGGAAGACACATGCCCAGAAGGCTATTTTCAGTGCTACCATGATGCAAACGGTGTTAAGAGTTCGTTTCTATTTCTTCCTGCATGTCGATGAACTGGCGGTCCTTGTCGTAGAATTCGTACTGTAGGAAAGCCAGTTTCTGTGACGGGATGATGCGTACGCCCATTCCGTATTTCATCTGCCACTGACGTTTTAGCGACCAGAGTCCCTGGTTGATGTAGGCAGCGACATAGGGATGAACGTGCAGATAGAACTTCCGTATACCAATCTTGTTGACCAGGCGGTCAATTTTGCTCTCCAGTTGGTCTGTAAACAGGATAGACGACTTAATCTTACCCTTGCCGAAGCAGGTGGGGCAGGTTTCTTCTACGTTGACATCCATCGCCGGACGTACGCGCTGTCGCGTAATCTGCATGAGTCCGAACTTGCTCAGTGGCAGGATGTTGTGGCGTGCTCTGTCTTTCTGCATGTTCTTGCACATGCGCTCATAGAGCATCTGACGGTCTTCGGCCAGGTTCATGTCGATGAAGTCGACCACGATGATGCCTCCCATGTCGCGGAGTCGAAGCTGGCGTGCCAGCTCGTCGGCAGCACCCAGGTTTACCTCCAGTGCATTGGCTTCCTGTCCGTTTTCTGCGCGAGTGCGATTGCCCGAGTTGACGTCTACAACATGCATGGCTTCGGTGTGCTGGATGATGAGATATGCTCCACGCTTGTAGTTGACCGTACGTCCGAAGCTCGACTTGAGCTGCTTGGTGACATTGAAGTTGTCGAAGATAGGCACGTTGCCTGTATACATCTTCACTATCTCCTGCTTGTCGGGTGCGATGAGTCCTACGTAATCCCTGATCTGGTGGAAGATATCCTCGTCGTTGACGTAGATGCCGTCGTAGGTAGGGTCGAAGACATCGCGCAACAGGGCTACGGCCCTGCTTGTTTCTTCATACACCATCTGTGGTGTCTTGGTGGCCTTCTGTGCCTTTGTGATGGCATCTTCCCAGCGTTTCACGAGTGTCTTCATTTCCTTGTCGAGCTCTGCTACCCGTTTGCCTTCGGCTGATGTCCTGACGATGACACCGAAGTTCTTTGGGCGGATGCTCTGTACAAGTTGTTTCAGACGGGCTCTTTCCTCGCCTTTTTTGATTTTAGATGAAACCGAAACCTTGTCGCCAAAAGGCATAAGCACCATGTAACGGCCTGCGAAGCTCAGTTCGGCAGTCAGGCGCGGACCCTTTGTCGAGATGGGTTCCTTTACTACCTGTACCAGAATCTCCTGACCTTGCTTCAGGGTGTTCTGCACACTTCCTTCCTTGGGAAGATCGGGCAGCCGTTGTGCTTTTGTGATGGGATAAAGTTTCTTCTTGTCGCTTTGTACCTGTTTAAGGTATTTCTCGTAAGAGCTGAATTGAGTGCCAAGGTCGAGATAGTGCAGGAAGGCATCGCGCTCAGAGCCTACATCTACGAAGCAGGCATTGAGCCCGGGCATGAGCTTGCGCACTTTGCCCAGATAGATGTTGCCCACCGAATAGCTTGCTTCCTGTCGCTTCTCGTTCTGGTATTCCACCAGGTTCTTGTCTTCGAGCAGCGCAATGGAAATCTCTTTCGGCTGGACATCGATGATGAGTTCGCTTGTCATTGTCCTCTCCTTGTTTTTGGGGTTGTTTTCAATTTTAAAGGAGCATACCTTTGAAGCCTGTCGCTCCTCAGGTACACTCCTTTCATTACTCTCTTACTGTCAGTCAGAACAGTGATTTACTTGCTCTTATGACGATTCTTGCGCAGTCTCTTCTTGCGCTTGTGAGTAGCCATCTTGTGGCCCTTCTTCTTCTTTCCGTTTGGCATAATCTTTAATAATTATTAGTTTGTGAATTATTTCATTTTCTCGATAAAGCTTTTTGCGGGCTTGAAGGCCGGAATGTCGTGGGCGTCTATCACCATTGTGGTGTTTCTTGAAATATTGCGAGCTGTCTTCTGGGCACGATGCTTGATGGTAAACGTGCCGAAGCCGCGCAGGTAGACATTCTCTTTTTCTACGGCCATACTAGTGCGAATCTCACTCATAAAAGCTTCGACGACAACCGCTACGTCCTTCTTGGGAAGACCTGTCGTCTCTACAATCTTGCTAATGATATCTGCTTTTGTCATTGCTGTATTTTGTTTGTATTTCTGATTTCGGAGTGCAAAGTTACTAATTTTCAACGTGATATGAAAATATTATTGGCATTTTTTTCTGAAAAAATATATTTTTCGTACCTTTGCACCCTAAAAATATCAATTTTACAACATGAAACAGACCAAAATAGTAGCTTCGGTGAGCGATAGGCGCTGCGATGTGGACTTCATCCGTCAGCTTTTCAATGCGGGTGTCAATGTAGTGCGAATGAATACTGCCCATGCCTCGAAGGAGGGTATTATAAATATAATAAGGAACGTGCGCGAGGTGAGCAATCACATCGGTATTCTTATCGACACGAAAGGTCCAGAGGTGCGCACCACTGGCTGCGAGGCCCCCATCGAATACAAGACGGGCGATGTAGTGAAGATCTTCGGACGTCCGGATGTGGCCAGTACTCACGACATCGTCAATCTCTCGTATGCCAACTTTGCAGCCGATGTCTATGAGGGATGCCACATCCTGTTTGACGACGGTGCGCTCGACATGCAGGTAATAGGAATCAATGGTCCTGCCGTTATTGCCCAGGTGATGAACGATGGCGTACTGGGTTCGCATAAGAGTGTCAATGTGCCAGGTGTGCATATTGCCCTACCGCCACTTACAGATAAAGACAGGAAAAACATCATGCTGGCTATTGAACAAGACATTGATTTCATAGCTCACTCCTTTGTCCGCTCGGCAGCTGACGTACGTGCCGTACAGGCCATACTGGATGCTTTCAACTCAGACATCAAGATCATATCGAAGATAGAGAACCAGGAGGGTGTAGACAATATCGACGAGATTATTGATGCCTCCTATGGCATCATGATAGCACGTGGCGACCTGGGTATCGAGGTGCCCATTGAGCGCATACCTGGTATTCAGCGGCAGATTATCCGCAAGTGTATTGAGAAGAAGAAGCCCGTCATCGTGGCTACCCAGATGCTGCACTCTATGATACAGAACCCTCGTCCCACACGAGCCGAGGTGACGGATATCGCCAATGCCATCTATTCCAGTGCCGACGCTCTGATGCTTTCTGGCGAGACAGCCAGCGGCAAGTATCCCGTAGAGGCTGTACAGACGATGGCCACTATTGCTGAGCAGGCAGAGAAGGACCGTATGAACCATTCGTACATCGCTCCTCTATCGGAGGTCAGCAACATTCGCGAGTTCATGGCCCATGCAGCCATCGAGGCAACGGAGAAGATTGGCGTCAAGGGCATCATCACCGACTCGTCGACAGGTATCACCGCACGCCAGCTGGCCGCCTTCAGAGGACTGCATCCCGTGTTGGCCATCTGCTACAACGACAAGCTGCAGCGTCTGCTGAACCTCTCTTATGGCGTCATACCTGTATACCATAAGGAGCATATCGGCTCCGAGCAGCTGTTCCTTGCTGCTGTGCGAATGTTGCGGCAAAAAGGCTTTGTGGATCTTGACGACAAGATAGCCTATCTGAGCGGGAACGTTGGAGCAGGCGGTAGCACGAAGTTTCTTGAGGTCAACACCGTCAAGGAGGTGTTCGAGCAGAACTATCAGTTCCACTTGCCTAAAGTGTAAACAGCCACATTCCATCTAAAATAGACAACAACAAATGATATCCGTAGAATCACTTCGCGTAGAGTTTGGCGTCAAACCCCTGTTCAGCGATGCCAGTTTCGTGGTGAACGACCGCGACCGCATAGCCCTTGTGGGCAAAAACGGGGCAGGCAAGTCTACGCTGCTCAAGATACTTTGCGGCAGACAGCAGCCTACTTCAGGCACCATCAGTATTCCTAACGACACACGTATAGGCTATTTGCCACAGGTGATGGTGCTGCAGGACGACACTACCGTTCGTCAGGAGGCTCAGAAGGCTTTTGCCGATGTGGCAAAGATGAAAGCCCATGTGGATGCCCTGCAGCAGCAGATGGCAGAACGTACCGACTATGAAAGCCAGGATTATATGGAGCTGGTGGATAGCTTCACCCAGGCTCACGACCGCTATATGATGATGGGAGCTGACGGCAAGGAAGCAGAAATGGAACGCACGCTGACCGGACTGGGCTTTCTGCGTTCAGACTTCGACCGGCCTACCAGCGAATTCTCTGGAGGCTGGCGCATGCGAATCGAACTTGCCAAGATCCTGCTGGAGCGCCCTGATGTGCTGCTGCTCGACGAACCTACCAACCATCTGGACATCGAGTCAATCCAGTGGCTTGAGCAATTCCTGGCACAGTCGACCAGCGCCGTTGTGTTGGTTTCTCACGACAGAGCCTTTATAAATAATGTCTGCAATCGCACACTCGAGATATCGTGCGGACATATTATAGACTACAAGGTGCGCTACGACGAGTACGTGCAACTGAGGCAAGAGCGTCGCGAACAGCAGCTCAGAGCCTACGAAAACCAGCAGAAGGAGATAGCCGACATGAAGGCTTTCATAGAGCGCTTCCGCTATCAAGCCACTAAGGCGGTGCAGGTGCAGCAGAAAATCAAGCAGCTGGAGAAGATAGTTCCCATCGAGGTGGACGAGATAGATACGTCAGCCATGCACCTGAAGTTTCCGCCCTGTCTGCGCTCAGGCGATTATCCCGTCATCTGCGAAGATGTGCGCAAGATGTATTCTCATGTGGTGTTCGACCACGTGAACCTGACCATCAAGCGCGGCGAGAAGGTTGCCTTCGTAGGCAAGAACGGTGAGGGCAAGTCTACGCTTGTCAAGTGTATCATGGGCGAAATACCATTCGAGGGTCATCTGAAGATAGGCCACAACGTCCAGATAGGATACTTTGCCCAGAACCAGGCCCAACTACTGGATGAGTCGCTGACTGTATACCAGACAATAGACTATGTGGCCAAGGGAGAAGTACGACTGCGAATTAACGACATTCTGGGCGCCTTCATGTTTGGCGGCGAGGCTTCAGACAAGAAGGTGAAAGTGCTCAGCGGCGGTGAGCGCAGCCGACTGGCCATGATACGACTTCTGCTGGAACCCGTCAACCTGCTGATACTCGACGAACCCACCAACCATCTGGATATGGCGTCGAAGGATGTACTGAAGGAAGCCATTCGGGCTTTCGACGGTACAGCCATCATCGTCAGCCACGACAGAGAGTTTCTCGACGGGCTGGTGACAAAGGTCTACGAGTTTGGCGGAGGGAAAGTCAGGGAACATCTGGGCGGAATCTACGATTTCCTGCAATCTAAGCACATCACGGAGCTTCATGAGCTGAGCAAGGCGCAGGAAAATTCCCAGGGTGGGAATAATTCAGTCCCAGGGTGGGAACAAAATGTTCCCAGCGTGGGAATAAAAACTCCGCAGTCATCCAAAAGCCAGAGCTATGCAGAGCATAAGGAGCAGCAGAAGCTTCTGCGCAAGGCCGAGAAGGCAGTGGAAGAGTCGGAACGTAAGATATCCGACATGGAGCGCAGGCTGAAGGAACTCGACGCGCTGCTGATGAAGCCCGAGAATGCCTCAAACATGGAATTCGTTACAGAATACACCCAGACGAAGAGCGCTCTCGACAAGGAAGTGGAGCGCTGGGAACAGTTGTCGGAAGAATTGGAACAATTATCAAACTAAATAATTATTATAATGAAGAAAAAACTATTGACTATCATGGCATTAGCGGTAACAAGCGTTACGGTTTCAGCACAGCAGCACTCAGGCATCAGCCTGGGTAATCTGGACACCAGTGTGCGTCCTCAGGACGACTTCTATCAGTATGCCTGTGGCGGATGGATGAAGGCTAATCCGCTGCCTGCAGCCTTTGCCCGCTACGGCAGTTTCGACCGTCTGAGCGAAGACAACAAGAAACGAATCAACGGTATCCTGCAAGAACTGCTACAGAACAGCTATACTAAAGGAAGCATCGAGCAGCAACTGAGCGACCTCTATAAACTGGCAATGGATTCAGCCCGTCGCGAGCGTGAAGGACTGGCTCCCGTTATGGGTGTCATCAGACAGCTGGAAGCTGCTAAGACTAAGGAACAACTGTTTGACATCCAGCTTCAGATGGCTCCCTATGGCGAGCAGGAGTTCTTCTCTGCCTACATCGCAGCCGATGAAAAGAATGCCTCGCAAAACATCCTAAGCATCAGCCAGTCGGGTCTGACCCTGGGTCAGAAGGACTACTATCTGGAGAACGACGAGGCTACAGCCAAGATTCGCGAAGCCTACAAGCAGCACATCGTACGCATGTTCCAGCTTTACGGCTTCAAGAAGTCGGTGGCACAGAAGAAGATGCGCAACATCCTGAAGGTGGAAACAGCTTTGGCCAAGGTATCGAAATCGAGCACAGAACTGCGCGACCCTATTGCCAACTACCACAAAATGACCCTCCAGGAATTCAACAAGCGCTATCCCCACTTCCTGTTGGAAAAACAAGCTTTGGCAATGGGCGTAGCACTGGAATACATACAGGAGATGGTGGTGGGTCAGCCTGAGTTCATGGCTGCTGCCGACGAGCTGTTCAGCACCATGAAAGCCGATGAATATCGCGACGTGATGGAGTGGGGTATAATCGACGGCTCTACAGGTTATCTGAACGATGCAGTGCGTGGCGAGAGCTTCGAATTCTGGGGTAAGACGTTTGCCGGGCGCAAGGAGGACTATCCCCTCTGGCGCCGAGCTACCACCCAGGTGGAAGGTATGATGGGCGAAGCCTTGGGGCGCATCTATGTCAAGAAGTATTTCCCTGAAAGCTCGAAACAGCGCATGAAGACGCTGGTGGAGAACCTCCGTATAGCCCTTGGTGAGCGTATTGCAGCACAAGACTGGATGGACGATTCTACCAAGGTGAATGCGCTGTTGAAACTGAATACCTTCTATGTGAAGATTGGCTATCCTGATCGCTGGAAGGATATGTCGACGCTGGCTATCGACCCTGAAAAATCTTACTATGACAACGTGAGGGAATGTCGTCGCTGGCAGCTTGCATGGCACATCAACCACACAGCAGGAAAACCTGTTGACCGCGATGACTGGTATATGACTCCCCAGACTGTTAATGCATACTATAACCCTACCACGAACGAAATTTGCTTTCCAGCTGGTATACTGCAAGTTCCGTTCTTTGATCCCAATGCCGACGATGCTTTCAACTACGGAGCTATCGGTGTGGTGATTGGACACGAAATGACGCACGGATTTGATGATCAGGGACGTCGTTTCGACAAAGATGGAAATATGCATGACTGGTGGAAAGAAGAAGATGCAAAAAACTTTATAGAACGAACAGACAGATATGCAGATTTCTTCTCTCGCATCAAGGTACTGCCCGACTTGAATGCCAACGGGCGCCTGACGCTGGGTGAGAACTTGGCAGATCACGGCGGTCTGCAGGTAGCTTGGTATGCCTACAAGAATGCCACCAAGCGGCAGTCGCTGCCCGTTATCGACAACCTGACAGCCGACCAGCGTTTCTTCTTGGCCTATGCTGAAGTGTGGGCTGGCAATATCAATGAGGCAGAGATACGCAATCGCACCAAGAGCGACCCTCACTCCCTGAGTCGCTGGCGCGTCAATGGAGCACTGCCTCATATAGATATGTGGTATGATGCCTTTGGAGTGAAAGAAGGAGATAAAATGTTTGTTCCAAAGTCGGAAAGACTTACTCTCTGGTAATAAATACCAACTTTTAACAGCAAAAACAGAACGTTTTTCAAGAAAAATGCCGTCGTAAATATAAATTTACGGCGGTTTTTTGTTGTGTTTAAAAATTATTTATTAACTTTGCAACAATTATTACTGACTCGACTATGATGAACGACGATAAATTTGACAATCAAAGCACTCAGCGGACGGTTCGCCCTCAGGAGATGCAGAGGGAGCGTGTGTTGGAGCGCGAAGAGCAGCCGATGCAGATGCAGCAGCTTCGCATGCAGCAACAGGCAGGCGGAAAGACGTGTCCTTTCTGTGGAGCCGTCAATGATCCTGAGGCCATGTTCTGTGCCCAGTGCGGACAACCTATCAGTAAAGCCGCGTGTCCCTTCTGTGGTGCTGAGGTAGACCCTGATTCCGATTACTGTGAAACCTGTCATCACTACATTCGCAAGGATGTCTGCTCCTTCTGCGGAGCCCATCTGTCAGGCAACGAGGCCTATTGTCCGGAATGCGGCAGTCCCAGGGGAGGCGTTGTGTGTCCTACCTGTCATACGCTCAACGAATTTTCTTTCTGCAAGCGTTGCGGGACGGCACTGACTGAAGAAGCGAAGATGATGGTAAAGGAGTTGCAGCTAAATCCCGATTACCAGGACTTAATGGAAATCGTGAAGGACTACGCCAAGCTCGAGAATGCTCTGCCATACAGCTCTGAACGCGACATTGTGCGCGAACAGATGAACAATAAGTTGCGCGAGCGCGTCCTGACCCTTCTGGCCAAGGATGAAGGTGTTGAGAATCCCGTTATCCCCAAGATAGAATCGAAGCGCATGACCAAGGAGGAACTGGAAGAGCAGAAAGTCGCCAAGGCAAGGATGCTTTCTGCCATACTTGACCGTCTGGCCGTGCCTGCCACACCTTCTCCTGCTAAGGCCCGTAACTATGCGATGGCTTCGAAGCCTGTGGGAGTCCGGCTGGCCTGGGTTTGCAATTTCAAGCACGCCCTGCATAGCAGTCCATGTGGCTGCGCCAAGCCACAACTGGGTGGAAAGTGGGTAGTGTTGGGGAGTAATTCTAATGCAGAAATTAAAGACGACAAATAAAGACTATGGATCAGACCATAAGAAAGCCACAGCCTGAGACAAATACCACGGTGCGGGTTGTCACACAGCAGCCCGCAGCAAGTGCTGCCGAAATAACGGTGCGACCTGGTGATACGAATAGAGGACAGTCGGGCGGTGATGTGGAATTCCTCCTGAAAGGCAGGCTGTATAGAAGCGTCAAGTGCCTGAGTGACAATTCTGGCGAGGCTCAGGTGTTCTTGGTAGAGGGCGATGAAGGCGAGCGAGTCCTGAAGATATACTATCCGAATTTCACAATTAAGAAGACCCTGATGCGCATCATTGAGAACATCAGGATGGAAATGATAGTCAAAGTGGAAGACTATGGTCAGACATACGTCGACGGCAAGAACCGTGACTATGAGCTGATGGAGTATCTGCAGGGTGGAACGCTGAACAACTACGATCTGGACGGTGATTTCAACCAGTTCAGACGTATAGCCTTGCAGGCCGCTGCTGCGCTGGCATTCTGTCATAACAACAATATCATCCATAAAGATATTAAGCCAAGCAATTTCTTTTTCCGTGCAGCAGACCATAAGGAACTGGTTTTGGGCGATTTCGGAATCTCCAGTGTGCTGGGCGGCGATGAGAAATTACACCGTACTACGCAGGCTCGGACACCAGTCTATGCAGCCCCCGAGATGTATAATGACGTGATTGACGGAGAGGTGGAGATAACTCCTTCTGTCGACTTCTACTCTTTAGGTATTACGCTGATGACTCTTTGGCTGGGTGAGAATCCGCTGAGCCAAAACGAGCGTGTCATGATGCGCAAGAAGAATGAAGGCCGTCTGCCGCGCATCAATGAATTGCCCGACAGGGTGAAGATGATTGTACAGGGACTCACTGCCGTAAACCCGCAGACTCGCTGGGGATATGACGAAGTGGAGCGCTGGTTCCTGGGCGAGAACGTAGAGATAGACATCTCGTCGCCCATCCTGAAATATCGCAGCTTTGTTGTCGACCCAGAGCACAACCTGGTGGCAGACAATGTGCATGAGCTGATTCCTCTGCTGGTAGAGCATGAGCGACTGGCAATCAATTATCTGTATAACGGGCGTATAGCCAGTTGGTTGGAACAATGCGGCAATGTGAAGTTAAGCTCAGCTGTCAAGGATATCGTAGTCAACCAATATCCTGCCGACCAACGGGCAGGTCTGATGGCTTCCGTATACGTGATGGAGCCTACCTATCCTTATAAGGACATACGAGGAAATCTGTGCGATGATGTTCACAGTGCTGCCATCTCGGTGCTTAGCTATCAGGAAGACTATGTGTTGGCACTCTCTAATCCTAATGACACCTTGTATTTGTATCTGGACTCACACGCCAAGGTCGACGTGAACCGTCTACGGTCTTATTTTTCTCCAGACAGCAAACTGGACAGACGAATAGCCATTCTGAAGCTGGTATATGAAATAGATTCTGAAATACCTTTCCTGAACAGGTTCCCGTCGTCAACGGTCTCTGATATTATCCATTCTTTCGGTAACGAAGCGTGTACGGATGATGAATGGCTGAGTCTGAGTGACGGACGGTTCCTCTCGTGGATGTATAGTCATGAGGACCACATGGCATGTGAGGCTCTGCGCATCATGACTTCAGGAAAGACACCCAGTCGTTCCTTAGGATATAAGGTGTTGTACAATATTGACCGCAATGCGGCCTATGACTTGAAAGAGGCACTAACCCCATATAAAGTCGGTGAGGTGCTACGTCAAGACTTGATGAACTGGCAGAATCTGAGTGACAAAGAATATGAGGAGAAGGTGAAAGACTACTCTGACCCGGAGGGCCGCTTCTACTATTTCGCTCACTTGCATGGCTGGATAGAACAAATAACCCAGGCTCGAGCCTGTTTCGACTTGAAGAGCGAAGAAAACCGCGAACGCTTAGGTGCCTATGACATACGGACGGCAGCTTATCGGTTCTGTAGGATTCTGGGTGTCACTCCAACATATGTTCTGGAGGACGGTACGGAACTGAAAAGCGGAGTAGGCGTTGACTTAGCAGCCTACCGGCCTCAGTTGCTCTCTGCCATCAAGCAGGGTTCGCTGGGGCAGTGGCTCTCGGTTTTCTATCATGAAGATCCCACGCAGGACTTTGCTGCGGAGTATAGCTATGAGCGTAAGCTGGAAGAATGGGTACTGAAACTTGGCGAGATAGACAAGAACCAGCAATATTATAAGCGATTTGGAAAGGCAAAAGAAGAAACTGCCCAGAAATATGGTGAAGTACGAAAGAACTATACTCGTGCCAAGGCCAAGGAAACACGCTGGCGCTGGATATTCTATGGCCTATGCGGCCTTTGGATGTTGGCATTACTTATTTTCGGAATCTCCGATCGTGGCTACGTGATGCGCAATTCGCTTATGACTATTGCAGTACCAGTAGGCGGAATGACAGCTGTTATTGTTGCCTTGCGATCCTACTTCCGAGGCTATGGCTTCATGCTTTGCTGCTTGTGGGGATTCTTGGGATTCGTGTCCTCCTATATCCCCATCACCGTCCTTAAGGCTGTCAACAGTTCCAGCCCAGTGATGTTTATTCCCGTTATTATTGTGTTTACCTTAATATATATGGCTATCTGTCACTTTACTGACTATCGCTCAGACACTAAAGGTGACAACCAGCTGATAAATGAGGTAATGCAAGACGATATTAAGTCTACGCTTTTGGAACCGTTGTACTATACCTTCAAACAAAAGTCTTTCCGTTTCAAGGGTTCTAAGTTTGGCATACTTGATGATGTCACCAATCAGGTGAAGTCTATTAGCGGAGAATCTGTCGTACATTATATATTATGGAGTATAATGGTAGGCTTGCTTCTACTGGAGTTGATAGCCTTCAGCCCCTCATTGCTGGATGTGCGGAGCAAAGTCACTGATACGAGTATCAGTCCGGCGGATGTAGTTGAGAAAATACAAAAGGATGTAGAGTAGTATGATTTGTGAGAATTGCCATAAAGAGAACCGGTCGATAGCCAAGTTCTGCAAATATTGCGGAAAACCGCTTGTTTCGCAAAACGTCCTGGACCGCATGGTAGGTCTGGACGATGTGAAGCAGCAGCTGAAGACAGTTGTCGATACATATACCTATCTTCACTCTCGCAAGGACATTATGAATGTCCGCCTGAGCGTGAATGCCATTATCATAGGTGAGACAGGAACCGGTAAGACGGCACTGGCAGAAATTATCCGTGACTATTTCTACCAGCATAAGATTATTGACAAGCCTAAGCTTACGATGGTCGATGCCGTAGACTATCAGCGCTTTGTTGATAAATGGGATGACAATGTGAAGAAAGCAAAGGACGGCATCCTGTTTTTCGACAATGTTCAGAAACTTTTGCCCGACCGATATTCAAATCAGGTGAATCCTCTTGACAAGTTGTTTGTCGAGATGGACAAGTGGGACGAGAACCCCATTGTGATGATAGCCGGTCTGCCAAAAGGACTTGATGACTTCCTGACTGCTAACCCTGCAGCACAGAATCGTTTCAAGTATACATTCCGACTTCCGACACCAGGCTATCAGGAGCTGTGCGACATCTGTAAGATGGAACTGCGCACCAAGTATGGTATTGCCGCCTATTCACCAGAGGCAGAACACAAGTTGCTGCGCTTCTTCCAATATCAGGTAAAAATAAAAGATGACACCTTTGGCTTTGCCCATTTAGCTGTAAAGACGGCAGAGGACATCTTCACGTCGTTCATCAGTAGGGGATCCACTGCAGTGATGGTGGAAGAGCAAGACATTCGTGGCTATATTCCTGAAGAACGTTCGCTGGATGACATATTGAGCGATCTTGACCATTACATTGGAATGGATGAGGTGAAAAAAGCTGTTCGCGAAATAGCATTCACAGTGCATAATAGTGTGCAGCGTGCTCAGCGAGGATTGGGCGAACAAGAGAAGGCAGGTATCCACATCGTTCTGACAGGTAATCCTGGAACCGGCAAGACCACCATAGCCCGAAAACTGGGCGAGATACTAGAGGCTATCGGCTATCTGGACAGTGGACATGTTGTCGAGGTAGACCGTTCCAAGATGGTGAGTCCTTACCAGGGCGAGACTCCTAAGGTGGTTGACCGCTTGTGCGATAAGGCTATGGGCGGTATTCTGTTTGTCGACGAGGCCTACACGTTGGCTCCTGTGAGTCAGGGCGGTGACCGCGACCAGCAGGGAGCACAAGCTTTGGAGCAGCTGATGAAGCGAATGGAAGATGACCGTGGAAAGTTTGTGGTCATCGCCGCCGGCTATCGTCAGGAGATGGACAATCTTTTCCGCATCAATCCTGGCGTAAGAAGCCGTTTCAGCTATTTCCTCAATATTGAAGACTACAATCCTGCACAGCTCTTCCAGATTATGCAAGTCTTTGCTTCCGACAAGAAGTATAAGTTTACGCCTCAAGCCGAGGAGTTGGCCCAGAAGATGATTACCGAGCTATACAACTCGCGTGACAAAGACTTTGCCAACGGACGTACGATGCGACAGCTTTTCGACAAGATTTGCTCCAAACAAGCTGAACGCCTGCAAAACGGCGACATGTCGACACTCACCAACGAACAGCTGATGACCATTGACGTTGCTGATATTCCATACGAGGCTCCTAAGGTGGTCGATTATAAGGATTGTCTTGCCAAGCTGAATGGTATGGTAGGTCTTGCCGCAGTCAAGAAAGAGATTTCCAACCTTGCAGCATTCCTCAACCTGCAAATACGACGCGGTGAGACAAATACGTTCCAAGGCAAGCATTATGTGTTTACGGGTAATCCCGGTACAGGTAAGACTACGGTTGCCCGTATCATGGCAGATGTGTTCAGAACGTTAGGAATCTTGTCACGAGGTCAGCTGATAGAAGCCGACAGAAGTAAGTTGGTAGCAGGTTTCTCTGGGCAGACCGCCATTAAGACCAATCAGCTGATTGACTCTGCAATGGGTGGTGTCCTGTTCATCGATGAGGCATATACCTTGAAGTCGAACGATCAGGATTCTTTCGGTGCTGAGGCTATTGACACGCTGCTCAAGCGGTTGGAGGACGATCGAGGGAAGTTCATTTGCATCGTTGCCGGCTATACCGACCAGATGCATGACTTCATCGACACTAATCCCGGCCTGAAGAGCCGTTTCACCCAGACCATCCATTTCGATGACTACACGCCTGATGAGCTGACAGAGATATTCATCAATCTTGCCAAGGGTAAGAATTTCACTGTCGATGAAGACACCCGAAATGCTATCCATCGTCAGTTCGAACAGCTTTATCTGCGTCGCGACAAGAACTTTGGCAATGCCCGTGAAGCTCGCCGCATCTTCGACCAGGCAGTAGAGAAACAAAGCCAGCGCCTGATGTCTGAGATGGGCAATCCCGACTTCAAGGACGAAGATATGTACCGCATCACTTCTGCCGACCTGCCGATGGCCCAGAGTGAGCAGGCACGCCCGCTCGACGAAGTTCTCAATGAGCTTGACGATTTCATCGGAATGCGTTCGGTGAAGAATATGATTCGTCGCCTTGCGGTGCAGAGCATGTTTATGAAGCAACGTGCTGCCGCTGGTGCCGGCAAGGTGCAGCAGATGTCTATGAACTTCATCCTGACGGGTAATCCGGGAACGGGTAAGACCTCCATAGCCCGTAAGATGGGTGAGATACTGCAGTCAATGGAAATACTGCCCACCAGCAGGGTGATAGAGTCAAGCAGAGCCACATTGGTGGGTAAATACATGGGTGAGACACCCAAAATAGTCAACAACATGTGTGACAAGGCTATGGGCGGTATCTTGTTTATCGACGAAGCCTATACATTGTCTTCGGAGAACGATCAATATGGAAAGGAAGCCATAGACACGTTGATGAAGCGCATGGAAGACGATCGCGGTAAGTTTGTGGTCATCGCTGCCGGTTACAAAGATGAGATGGAGACTTTCCTTGCCGTTAATCCAGGGCTGGCCAGCCGGTTTACCCACAAGATGCATATCGATGACTATAATGAGGATGAGCTCCTTGCCATATATAAGAAGATGGCCAGCAAGGACAACTACAAGCTGTCGCCAGAGGCAGAGTTCAAGCTGATGGACCTGATATGCCGTATGGTTATCAGCAAGAACAATTCGTTTGGCAATGCCCGCGAGATGCGCAACATGCTTGATGCTACCATTCAGCAGCTCTCGATGCGTGTCAGCCAGCTGCCGCAATCTGAGATTACTCAGGAGACTTATCAATTGATATTACCAGAAGATATTAAAGAAACGATATGATTATTTGTCCAAGTTGTAAAGAAGAAATAGAAGACGACTCCCTGTTTTGCGACCAGTGTGGCCAGGAACTGTTCTATTGCAGCAGTTGTAGACGAGTTGGCATGGGTCGCCGGTGTACCTATTGTGGAGGACTGATGGTCAGCTATGGTGAGTTGCAAGAGCAACGAAAGAATTCCTCGCAAGGTACCAATGTGGATGTATCGCCAATGTCATTGGGAAATACAGAGTCGCGTCGGCCTGCCGACTCACCTGTAGTCCAGCCGGGCGGCCTGCCTACGTTAACGCTCTATAACCCCAGCCTCAACATCCGCATGACTGGTATCAACGGAGCTATTATAGGTCGTCGCCAAGGACCCTACCAGAGCATGTTTGAAGGTAACATGTATGTCTCTGGTGTCCATGCCCAATTGGTATACAGACCCAATTCAGGGTGGTGTATCATTGATAAAAATTCATCGAATGGCACAAAACTCAATCAACGCGATTTGCAGCCTGATGTACCGATGACCATCAACAGTGGCGACATTGTGACGCTGGCAAATATCAATCTGCAAGTAAGCATCAGTTGAACAGAATAATGATTGTAGAAAAAGGAAAAGAACTATATGAGTAGAATCATATTGACGGCTGCAAGCCGTGTGGGCCGTGTCAGAAGTAACAACGAAGACATGGTTCTGGCATATGACAAGTTTATACGTAGCGACCTATATGGCACCGAATTTTCAACAGAGAACTCCGACCGCTTCGTCATTGCCTTGGCAGATGGAATGGGCGGCCACAAGGCTGGCGAGGTAGCCAGCTCTGACGCCTTGACCAATTTTCATTTCTTCCTGAACGACTTGCCTCGCGACCTTTCTTCCGAGGCTTTTCAGGACATGCTGAAAGAGTGGTTGAAGTCAGTGAACCATATTGTTGAGTCGAAGGGAAACACGGATCCCGGAATGGCCAATATGGGTACGACCTTTGTGGCTGTTGTGTATTACAACAGCAACTACTACTGGATAAATTGTGGTGACAGTCGTCTGTATCGCTATCGCCAAGGTGTGCTGACACAGCTGACCACTGATCATTCGCTGAACAACATGCTGGGCGATCATCACCATTCTAATATTATAACCAACTGTATTGGAGCAGGCTGTAAGGACTCGTACTTGGACATCAGCAACATCACCGGCGATTTTCTTTCTGGCGACGTATATATGCTGTGTTCCGACGGACTGAACGATATGATCAGCGACGAAGATATCAGTTTCCTGTTGTCCAAGCATCTTACGGCCAACCAGCTCTGCGAGGCAGCCATCGATGCCGGGGGCTATGATAATGTTTCTGTCTGTGTCTTTAATGTAGAATAGCCATGCCTTTACGATTACCCGACAAGCTTCCCGCCATCGAACTGCTTAAGCAGGAGAACATATTTGTAATGGACGACTCTCGCGCTCACATGCAGGACATTCGTCCTTTGAGGATAGCTATTCTCAACTTGATGCCGCTGAAGATCACCACAGAGACCGACCTTGTCCGTCTGCTGTCCAATACTCCCCTGCAGCTGGAGATAAGCTTCATGAAACTGAAGAGTCACACTCCCAAGAATACTCCGATTGAACACATGATGATGTTCTATCGTGATTTTGAGCAGATGCGACAGGAAAAGTATGACGGCATGATTATCACCGGCGCTCCTGTGGAGACGCTCGAATACGAAGCCGTCTCTTACTGGGACGAGATGAAGGACATCTTCGAATGGGCGCGCACCCACGTCACGAGTACCTTATATATATGCTGGGCTGCTCAGGCCGGATTATACTATTACTATGGTATTCCCAAGTATCCGTTGCAGAAGAAGATGTTTGGTGTCTTCCAACAGACACCCTTGGAGCCCCAACTGCCTATTTTCCGAGGATTCGACGATGTCTTCCAAATGCCCCATAGCCGTCATACGGAGATTCATCGCAACGACATTCTGGCTCATCCCGATCTGACGCTCATTGCCGAGTCGCCCGACTGTGGTGTGTCGATGGTGATGGCTCGCGGCGGGCGCGAGTTCTTTATCACCGGACATCTGGAGTATGCACCTAATACGCTTGACAACGAGTATAAGCGCGACAAGGATATACGCGATGATGTAGATATGCCCAAGCATTATTATCGTGATGACAATCCGGACAAGGGACCGTTGGTATCATGGCGAGCCCATGCAAATCTGTTGTATTCCAACTGGATTAATTATTACGTTTATCAGGAGACACCTTACGACATCAACCAGATTCAATGACATCACTCGAACTGCTTGCTCCTGCCAAGAATCTCGAATGTGGCATAGCTGCCGTCGACCACGGTGCCGATGCTGTATATATCGGTGCTTCGCGCTTTGGAGCGAGGGTGTCGGCAGGCAATAGTGTTCAGGACATCCGCCAACTTTGCGAGTATGCCCATCCCTTCGGTGTCAAGATTTATGTCACGGTCAACACTATTCTTTATGACCACGAACTAAAAGCTACCGAAAAACTGCTGTGGGAGCTTTACGAGGTTGGCGTTGATGCTGTTTTGGTGCAGGATATGGGTATTCTCCGTATGTCTCTGCCGCCTATAGCCTTGCATGCTTCCACGCAGACTGATAATCGCAGTGCCGACAAGGTAGGGTGGTTGCATGATATTGGTTTTCAGCGCGTGGTCCTGGCCCGTGAACTGTCAGTCAGCGAGATAAGCGACATTCACCGACAGGTACCCCAGATGCCCCTGGAGGTGTTTGTGCACGGCGCGCTCTGTGTCAGCTACAGCGGACTGTGCTATGCCTCGCAGTGCTGTTTCGGCCGGTCGGCCAACCGTGGTGCGTGTGCTCAGTTCTGCCGCATGAAGTTCGACCTGCTCGATGCCGACGGACGTGAGTTGCAGCACCAGCGTCATCTGCTTTCGCTGAAGGACCTCAATCAGATTGACCATTTAGACGAACTTGTGCAGGCAGGAGCTACGTCATTTAAGATAGAAGGGCGCCTGAAGGATGCCGTCTATGTCAAAAACGTAGTGGCAGCCTATAGCCAGCAGCTGAACCGTTTCATTGCCCAACATCCGCATGACTATCAGCGCGCCTCGCTGGGGAACGTCATCTACACCTTCACTCCGCAGCTGAAAAAGACATTCAACCGCGGGTTTACCAATTATTTCCTGCATGGTCGCCAGCCATACGGATCCCCCGGGCAGCATGACATCTTCTCACCAGATACTCCAAAGGCCATAGGCGAATATGTCGGAAAGGTAAAGGAGCTGCGTCGCGACTCCTTCAATGTGGCTGGCACGGCATCGTTTGCCAATGGTGACGGGCTTTGCTTTATTAATGATGAACGCGAGCTGGAAGGCTTCCGCGTCAACAGGGCCGAGGGCAACAGGCTCTTCCCCCAGCAGATGCCAGCCCACCTAAGGCCGGGCATGGCTCTCTATCGTAACAGTGACCAAGAGTTCGAACATACACTCTCGCGTCCCTCTGCCACAAGGCGCATCCCCATTACGCTTCGTCTTGATGCCACAGCCGACGGCTTCAGCCTTTCAGCCGGTCAGTCCACCGTACATGCTGTTTGTGAACATCAGCAGGCCCAGAAGCCACAGCGTGAGAATATCGTCCGGCAACTTACCAAGTTAGGAGGCACATCCTATGAGTGTAGTAGGGTGGAGCTGCCTGACGATTTCAACTATTTCGTTCCCAGCAGTATGCTCAGCGACATGCGCCGCCGTTTGGTGGAGGCTCTGCTGGCTGAGAGCAGACAGCGGCGCCCTGCCGGCGGAGCCTTCGCCGTCAAGACCGTCGGCAAAAGTCTCTCATACGAGCGACCCTATTTCTACAACATCTCCAACCATCTTGCCTGCCACTTCTACGAT
This sequence comes from uncultured Prevotella sp., assembly GCA_946548065.1. Classification (GTDB taxonomy): domain Bacteria; phylum Bacteroidota; class Bacteroidia; order Bacteroidales; family Bacteroidaceae; genus Prevotella. Next base: position 29,128 of record CAMNPM010000019.1, read on the forward strand.
ACCCCGACCGTATCAGCCTACGAGTTGAAGGGCGGCAACGGTCCCATCATGCAGTGTCGCCATTGTCTGCGCTATTCATTGGGAGGCTGTGTGAAATACGGAGGCACCAAGCCTTCCTGGCGCGAGCCTTTACGACTGCGGTTAGCCGACGGACGAATGTTCCGTCTTGAGTTCGATTGTAAACATTGTCAGATGAATGTCTATGCAGAAGTGTAAGTTTGTTTTGCTATTGCTGGCTACGATGCTGCTTTCAGCATGCTATCATCATAGGCAACACACACCCGATGCCTGGGACCTCACAAAACAACAGCTGGACTCCATCTCCTTCTCCACCACCCACCATTACTCCCAGAACTTCAACTTCATTGTCACCTCACCGTCGCTCCCACTGTCCGACGCCCTGCCCGATATGGCTTTCGACACCCTCTATGTGACAAAGGGCGAACGCATCGTCGTAGCAGAAATAGCCACCGTACCTTCCGACAGCATAGACACCGTGTGGGTGAAGGTGGCCCGCGACCAGATTACCCAGGGATGGATACGCGAGACGGAATTGCTGCAGGGTGTGTCGCCCGACGACCCCATTTCCCAGTTCATCGACTTCTTCTCCGACACCCACCTGCTCATCTTCCTGGCCTTCGGTGTCATGGTCGTCGGAGCCTATGCCGTGCAGCACCTGCATAGGCACAAGGCATATATCGTCCACTTCCGCGACATCGATTCCTTCTATCCCACGCTGCTCTGCCTGCTGGTAGCCTCCTCGGCCACGCTCTATGCCTCCATTCAGATGTTCGGACCAGAGTCGTGGCGTCACTTCTACTACCATCCCTCCCTCAACCCCTTTGCCCTGCCCATGCATCTGGGCGTCTTCGTGGCGTCAGTGTGGGCTATCATCATTGTTGCCGTAGCTGCCGCTGACGATGTGGCCCACCGCCTGTCCGGCTCTGATGCGGCGCTCTATCTGGCCGGGCTTGCTGCAGTCTGTGCGGTCAACTATGTCGTGTTCAGTATTTTCACCCTATACTATTTGGGCTATCTGCTGCTGATAGCCTACTTCGTCTGTTCGCTATGGCTCTTCTTTTCCCGTGCCCACTATCGCTACCGCTGCGGACAGTGCGGCCATCCGCTGCAGCACAAAGGCCGCTGCCCCCACTGCGGCACCGACAACGTCTGAACCACTCATTCCCTCCACAGCCAGGTCGCCAGCCGGTTCACCCATCGTATGCTGATGCGGAACCATCGGAACGTGCTCACCTCCTTGCCGCCAAACCGCAAGATGAAGTCGCGGTAGGGATTCTTGCGGAACGGCAAACCCACATCCATGAAGCGGATGTGTTCACACCCCCGGGCATGGGCGTCCTTGATAGTGTTCCAAAAGGTGACAGCGTTAGGATGAAACGGCGCAAAGCTCTTGCGGCGCGAGGCAGAATACCACAGGTAGGCATCCCTTTCCGAGTACACACACACCGTGCAGCCTATCACTTTGTCGTGAACCTTAGTGATAAAAATCCTGCCGTGTCCGCTATCCATTAATGAGCGAAAGAACATGTCGTCAGGCAGGAATCGTCTTGGCTTCAGCCAGTTGTGGCGCCGCAAGAGCCGTGTGAACGCCCGAAACTCCTCGTCCGTCTCCACCAGCTTGGTCGTGGCACCCCTTTGCATCGCATTGTCAATACGTTTCCTCATGCGACTCGTAACGCGTTCCTCCGGTGTCCTGGAGTGTAGCGAGTTGTGAACATTCATCCACCGTACATGGAAATAGCCCAGTCTGCGCAGCTCACGGTAGCCAAACATCTTCTCGCTGAGGTTGCTCACCTCCATATAGAGCACCCTGTGGTTCTGCCGTTCGGTCAGCGCCTCCATGAGCGCCCCGAACACCTGCGCCGTGCATCCGTTGTTGCCGTAGATGCGCGCATGGGTGTACAGGTAAGGCGGCAGCCACGAGAGCCTGTAGCGCACTATGCACAGCACATGCCCCACCACCTGTCCGTCGTCGCCGCACCGTGCCACGGCCATCAGGGGCTTGTGGCGCGGAGTCTGTTGGCACAGTTCCATCAGCTGTCGGCTGTGGAAAAAACTCCCCTCCGCCAGCGCTGGCAGTTCGTCTGCATGCTCGTATATTGTCACCCTTATTGCGTTCATGTTGCAAATATAGGCATTTTTTTGAAATAATCATCAGGAAGGCAGGAATAATTTGGCCTTCCTGGCGAACTAACAAAAATTTTTTGTGAGTTCGTTCCGCAACAAGAAAAAGGAGGGCACCACACAAGCACCCTCCTGCAAAACACCCGCGTTAGATAATTAGATAATTAGATAGGCTTCCACTGACCTACTGCCAAATCGTAACCTTCCTTAACCACGCAATCATCGATAACACTGCCGTTTTCAACATAACACATAGCTTGGAAGAGGCTGCACATCACATCCTTATTCCACCATGATATTTGTCCCCGTGATTATCTCATCGATGGTGAAGTACGAGGTTTCTCTGTAGTGAGGCACAATCTGAACCGTTGCTGGCGACGAATTTGTGCGCACTAGGTGTATCCTTTGTGCTAATTGAGGCCGCTCTTTGAGGATTTGAGCGTACATTTCAGCAGCATTGCCCCAAAGATTATCCATAGCCAATTGTTCGTTTTTTTGTTCCATACTTTATAAACTGATGTTCTAACTTAGCTAAAAATTTTTTGCAAAAGTACATAAAGTGAACGAAATAAAAAAATAAATAAAAAAAACTTAACGGAATTTATACTTTCTTTAACAAATTCCGCTTTTTTTGTATCTAAAAATCTAAAAATCTAACGCGGGCATTTTGTGGGGGGCCTTGATATAATAATAGGGGGGAGACATATATTATTTTTATAAATACCTTATTAATTTTTATACATTATTATAAATACCGAAGTAGTGCAAACGCCCAGCATTAGACAATTAGATTTTAGATAGCCGCAAAAATGAATTACTGTTTTGCACGGTTTTGTCAATTTTTCGAAACTGCACTTTATGGCCAAAAAATTTGGAAATGTCAAACTTTTATGTGTAACTTTGCAGCGGTCGACCAAGGTAAGGCGATGGCAATGGTTTCTCCGGTTGCTCGCTAATCCCACTCTCATTACAGAGACAAAACAAAGACTGGAGATAGGTATAACGAAAATAGTTTTCAATTATGGCAAAAACAGGTTTTTGGCTCCAGGGAGCCAAGGGTAAGCTGCGAAATAACAACCCGCTCAACATCAGGATAGGCAACGACTGGGTAGGTGAGGTGTCTCATCCTACCGACAAGGATTTTGAGCAGTTTGAAAAAATGAGCTATGGCGTCAGGGCGGCTTTTATCATACTGCACAACTACATTGTGAGGCATAAGCTAACCACTGTGCCTGAAATCATCCATCGCTGGGCTCCAAATAACGAGAACAACACCAAAAAGTATGTGGAGACAGTACTAAATCGGATGAATTTTGAGCCACAACAAGAAATATCATGGTGGAATAAGGATGTGATGTGTAACCTCTTCCAAGCTATGTGTTATGTTGAAAACGGCTGTGTTATCGATGATTGCGTGGTTAAGGAAGGTTACGATTTGGCAGTAGGTCAGTGGAAGCCTATCTAATTATCTAATTATCTAATTATCTAATGCGGGCATTTTTCGTAGACGGAAAAGTTCAAATAAAATTTGGCTTTTCCGTCGACTTTCCGTAACTTTGCAGCCGATTACCCGTGCAAAGCGGTGAAATAAGGGTTAGCTATATAGAAGTCTCAAATAGAAAAATGTTGTTATGGAATTCAAAGATTTAGTTCGGATGCGCCGCTCGCACCGCAAGTTCACGGGCGAGGAGATTGACGGCGAGGATGTGAAACTGATACTGCGCGCCGCGCTGATGGCGCCTACCTCCAAGGGACAGCGGGCGTGGCAGTTTGTGGTGGTGGACGACAAGACCGACCTGGAAAAGCTCGCCGACGCCAAGGACCTGGGCGGGGCCTTTCTCAAGGATGCTCCCCTGGCTGTGGTGGTGCTGGGCGACCCCATGCAGAACGACTGCTGGGTGGAAGACGGCAGCATAGCGGCCGTCTCCATGCAGTATCAGGCCGAGGCCCTGGGGCTGGGGTCGTGCTGGGTGCAGATGAGGGGCCGCGGACTGAGCGACGGCACATCGGCTGACACCGTTATACGGGGGGTGCTGGATATTCCGGAGAATCTGTCGTGCCTCTGCGTGGTGGCCATCGGTCATAAGGCCGACGAGCGCAAGCCCCAGAACGAGGACCGGCTGAAGTGGGAGAACGTTCACCTGAACAAATACGAATAATAACGGCCATCACATCTACGCATCATGAAGATTGTTATGATAGGCGCTGGCGGGCTGGCTTCGAACCTGGCTCCCGCATTGCGGGCGGCGGGTCATGAGGTCATTGCCGTATACAGTCGCACGATGGCTTCCGCCTCCACGCTGGCTGCTGCTATTGGCAGTCGGCCGTATGACACCATTGCCGACCTTCCTGTCAAGGCCGACTGCTTTATGATGGCCGTGAAGGACAGTGTACTGGCTGAGGTGCTGGCCGAGCTGGTGAAGGGTAGGGAGGAGCAGCTGTTTGTCCACACGGCAGGCTCCGTGCCTATGTCGCTCCTGGCGGGCTGTGCGGTCAACTGCGGCGTGTTCTGGCCGATGCAGACTTTCTCGCGCCAGCGTCGTGTCGGCTTTGCCGATGTGCCTGTCTTTATCGAGGGCAGCAGCACCGATGTCCTTGCCAAGCTGGAGATGCTGGCAGGGAGCATCGGCAGCCGTGTCTGCCGGCTGTCGAGCGAGGAGCGTAAGTACATGCACCTGGCTGCAGTCTTTGCCTGCAACTTCACGAACCACTGCTATGCACTGGCTGCACGGATACTGGAGCAGCACGGTGTGCCGTTCGGTGTGATGCTGCCTTTGATAGGCGAGACGGCGAGGAAGGTGCAGGAGGTGCACCCCGTGGCGGCACAGACCGGACCGGCCGTTCGCTATGACGAGAATGTCATCGGCAGGCAGATAGCATTATTGCAGGGACAGCCGGAGATGCAGGCCATCTACGAAATGCTGTCGCAAAGTATTCACCATACAGCAACAGGCAAATGATTAACTACGATTTAAGTAAGATTCGCACCATTGTTTTCGACATCGATGGTGTCTTGTCGGCCGAAACCATCGCACTGGGTGATGACGGCCAGCCCCGCCGCACCGTCAACATCAAGGATGGTTATGCCATACAGCTGGCCCAGAAACTGGGACTGCGCATTGCCATCATCACCGGCTGCAAGATAGAGGCGGTGGCCACACGCTATCGCGGGCTGGGAGTGGAGGACATCCACCTGGGATGCAGCAGGAAGCTCGCCGTCTACCAGGCGTATAAAGCCCAATATGGCTATGAGGACGAAGAGGTGATGTATATGGGCGACGATATTCCTGACTTGGAGATTATGCGGCTGGTGGGCTGTCCGGTATGTCCGAAGGATGCCTGTCAGGAAATCAAGGAAGCGAGCATCTATGTGAGCGACTGCCTGGGAGGCTACGGCTGCGGGCGGGACGTGATAGAGCAGACGCTGAAGGCCCAGGGCCGCTGGCTCAGGGACGAAGGTGCATTCGGATGGTAAGGTTTTGTTTTTAATGAAGAGTGAAGAGTGAAATGAATATACCCTATCAAATAGTGTTGGCCAGCAACTCGCCTCGCAGGCGGGAACTGCTGGGCGGGCTTGGACTGCCGTTTACTGTGCGTGTGATGGATGGCATTGACGAGAGCTATCCTTGCGATTTGCCCACCCACACGATAGCTGAATATATTTCGAAAAAGAAAGCAGCGGCCTATCGCCAGACAATGGCCGACGGGGAGCTGGTGATTACAGCCGACACCATCGTGGTGCTGGGCAGTGAGGTGATGGGCAAGCCCAGGGATGAGAACGATGCCCGCCGTATGTTGCACCAGCTGAGCGGACGGACGCACCAGGTGATTACTGGCGTGACGCTGACCACCAAGGCAAGGCAGAGCTGTTTCTCGGTCACGACCGACGTTACCTTCAAGCAGTTGTCGGATGAGGAGATAGACTACTACGTGAGGAAATACAGTCCGATGGACAAGGCTGGGGCCTACGGTATACAGGAGTGGATTGGCTATATTGGCGTGACGGCATTGAACGGAAGCTATTACAACGTCATGGGGCTGCCCGTGCAACGAATCTATGAGGCCTTACGGATGCTATGATTTCAAATAATGACCATAAATTGTATTACATGTTTGTAATTATACAAATATTATACAATTTATTTTGTCAGTTCGAATATATTTCGTACCTTTGCAGTGCACACAACTAAGTAAATTTAATCTATATTTATCATTTTCCTCATGAGGGGGGAGTAGTCTGTGAAGATTGCTCCTCTCTTTTTATAGTTAACTCAAATCATCGTACGAGCTAACCTCAGAAGTTTACTGAAGCTGTTCGGCAATAAATGCCTCAAGAGCCTCGCCACGTAGTCCGCGGCGCAGGATCTTGCCGCTTTGGTCTACGACGATGGTGTGGGGAATGCTGTTCACCTGAAAATGCTGTGCTATGGCATTCTCCCAGCCTTTCAGGTCGCTCATCTGGGGCCACTTGATGCCCATGGCATCGGTGGCTTGCTGCCAGGCATTCTGCTCCTGGTCGAGCGAGATGCCAACGATGCCCATTCCTTTAGGATGGTAGCGATCGTAGAGCTGAATCATGAACGGCATCTCCTGTCGGCACGGACCGCACCACGATGCCCAGAAGTCGATGACGGTAAGCTTGTTCTGCTTCACCAGCTCCATCAGGCTGACCTCCGCGCCGTCGAGCCCCTGCTGGGTGAAGTCGCTGATGGTGCTACCCTCAGCGGTCTTCGCAGCCTGGCTGATCATCTGCTGCATTTGCTGGATGGCGGGGCGCTGCTGCATATTGTCGGGCAGCTGCTTGATGAGTCGCTGGCGGGTGGCGTTGTCAATGAGTTCCTCGGGATAGTAAGTCAGGAGGAAGTAGCCGAACTCGTTGTCGATGTTCTTTTCGGCACATTTTACCACCACCCCGGCAAAGCGCTGGTTCAACTTGTCTATCTGCTCCATTCCTTTCTGCTGCTCGGCCTCGGGAATGTTGCCGCCATAGATGTGCTCGGCTATCTGGTTGATTTCCTTGCCGATGCTCATCACCGAGTCGTTCAGCTCCTGCCACTGGTCGTTGCAATGAGTGCCGCTGACGCGCGATGCACCGGGCTGCTCGGTAAGATGGATGGTGATGTGGCCCGGCTCGAGAAAGAAGGGGGCATTGATCTCGTTGCGGCTGGCGCTGTAGATCATGCAGAGGGCCGTGGAGTCTGTCTCGCCACTGAGAGAGAACTTGCCGTCCTGTATCACCAGCGTGTCGGAGGGCACGCCAGTCTCGAGGTCGTTGGTCAGGAACAGCGTGTCGCCATCTGCCAACCCCGCCACGTCGCCGCTGATCTTGTAGCTGTTGGAATGGCAGGATGCCATCAGCAGCAGACAGGCACCCAGAGGCACCAGTCTGCTGACCTTATTATATAATATACTGATCGGAGATGCTTTCATTATTGATAACTCTACGGATGGTTTCTGCAAACAGATCGGCCACGCTGAGCTGCTTCACCTTGGCACAGCGCTGAGTGTAGGGAATGGAGTCGGTGAAGACAATCTCCTCGAGAGCCGACTCCTGCACACGGTCGCTGGCTGGCCCGCTCATCACACAGTGCGAGGCACAGGCACGTATCGTCTTGGCTCCGGCTTCCTTCATAATGTCGGCAGCCTTGGTGATGGTGCCGGCCGTGTCTACCATATCGTCGATGATGACCACGTTCTTGCCTTCCACGTCGCCTATGATCTGCATGGTGGCCACCACGTTAGCCCGGGCGCGCGTCTTGTTGCAGAGCACGAGCGGACAGCCCAGGAACTTAGCGTATGTGTTGGCACGCTTAGAGCCGCCAACGTCGGGGGAGGCAATCACCAGGTCATCGAGATGCAGACTCTGCAGATAGGGCAGGATGACATTCGAGGCATAGAGATGGTCGACAGGGACATCGAAGAAACCCTGAATCTGGTCAGCATGCAGGTCCATCGTTATCAGACGGTTGATGCCGGCTGCCATCAGCAGGTCGGCCACCAGCTTGGCACCGATGCTGACACGGGGCTTGTCCTTGCGGTCCTGACGTGCCCAGCCGAAGTAGGGGATAACGGCATTGATGGTATGTGCTGAGGCGCGCTTGGCGGCATCAATCATCAGCAGCAGCTCCATCAGATTGTCGCTGTTGGGGAAGGTGCTCTGTACCAGGAAGATGTCGCGTCCGCGGATGCTCTCTTCGTATGATACGGCAAACTCGCCGTCGGAGAACTTCGTAATCTGTAGTTCGCCGAGCGGACATCCTAAGCTTTGGCAGATTTTCTCTGCGAGGTACTTCGTAGCAGTACCCGAAAACACCATGTAGTTCTTGTTGTTCATAGCTTATCCTATAGCTTTACGTATTTTCGAAAAGTGATCTATCAGAGCCTGATAGTCCAGCTCCTGGTGGATGTTGAAGCGGTTCCACAGGTCGCCGCATATCACCACGCCACCAAAGCCGTAGTCCTTGGCCAGGCGTATCGTGTCGAGGTTCATGCCGCCTAAGGCGTACACATGACGGTCAATGAGACCCCGGCGGGATGCCTCTCTCAGCTCTGATGCAGTGAACGAGGCCTTTTGGCCGACCTCCGTCTGGCTGTCGCAGATATACTTCAGAAACACATAGTCGGCATTGCGCTTGGTTTCTTTAAGGTTGTCAAGGCGTGTACAGGTACGGCTGACGTGTCCCTTATAGCCGGACGGCACGGGTGTCGTGTCATCGTCAATATGAATGCCGCGCAGATTATACTCCTCCTTCAGGTAGAAGTTATCATGTACGGTTATCTTGTTGTAATACTCATCGGGCAGCAGAGTGAGCAGGCGCTCAGAGTACATTGGCGACGAGCCGGGCTTGTAGAGATGCAGGTTGTCCAATCCTTCATCGAAGAGGGAGGAGATAATCTTGTCCTCTTCAACGAAGAAAGTGGGTTGTGTCATTACTGCAAGTTTCATGCCTCTTTAGTTTGCTGCTTCAAACTCCTTCAGGAATCGTACATCGTTCTCTGAGAACATGCGGAGGTCAGAGACACGGTACTTCAGGTTGGTGATGCGCTCCACACCCATACCGAAGGCGTAGCCGCTGTATATCTTAGAGTCTATGCCGCACTGCTCCAGCACATTGGGGTCTACCATGCCGCAGCCCAGGATTTCCACCCAGCCGGTGTGCTTGCAGAAGCCACAGCCCTCGCCGCCGCAGATGAAGCACGAGATATCCATCTCGGCACTGGGTTCGGTGAATGGGAAATAGCTGGGGCGAAGGCGAATCTGCGTGTCGGCTCCGAACATCTCGCGGGCAAACGACAGGAGCACCTGCTTCAGGTCGGTGAACGATACGTTCTTGTCGATATAAAGTCCCTCCACCTGATGGAAGAAGCAGTGGGCGCGGGCAGTGATGGCCTCGTTGCGGAAGACACGACCCGGACAGATGACGCGGATGGGAGCTGTCAGCTTGCCGTCCTCGGTATGCATCTGCTCCATTACGCGGGCCTGCACACTGGAGGTATGCGAGCGGAGCAGGATATTCTTAGTTACATCATTCGGATGCTGGCTCACAAAGAAGGTGTCCTGCATGTCGCGGGCAGGATGGTCTGCGGCAAAGTTCATCTTGGTAAACACGTGCAGATCGTCCTCCACCTCAGGGCCGTCGGCCAGCACAAAGCCCATGCGCGAGAAGATGTCGATAATCTCGTTGGTCACGATGGTCAGCGGATGGCGCGTACCCAGTTGGATGGGGTAGGGAGTGCGCGTCAGGTCTACGGCATCGTCGGTTGTCTCCTGTGTGGCACAGTCCTCGCGCAGCTGGTTGATGCGCTCAGTGGCCAACGTCTTCAGCTCGTTGATCTTCATGCCAACGGTCTTCTTCTCGTCAGCTGCCACATTACGGAAATCGTTCATCAGGGCGGTAATCTCGCCCTTCTTGCTCAGGTATTTCAGACGCAGTTGCTCTACCTCTTCGGCATTCTTTGCGCTGAGGGTCTGTACTTCTTTAAGAAGTTCATCAATCTTGTCAAGTATCATAATCTATAGAATTCTATTTTTGCTGCAAAGGTACGAATAAGCGAGTAGAAAACCAAATAAAATTGGAGTTTTCTCAAGCGGAAGTACCTTCGGCCTTCGGCCAAAGGTACGAAATATTTATGAACTACGCGTTATGAATTCTGAATTATTTTTGCCATCTGTTCCTGCAGCTCCTTGGCTTTCTGCGCTGCCACCTCGGCAAAGTCCTCGCCTTGTGAGGCATAGATGATGCCGCGCGACGAGTTGACCAGCAGGCCGATGTCGCCAGGAATCATGCCATACTTGCATACTTCCTCCAGCGAGCCTCCCTGAGCTCCCACGCCCGGCACAAGCAGGAAATGGCGCGGAGCCACACGACGGATATCCTCGAACATCTGGCCCTGCGTGGCACCTACTACATACATCATATTTTCATCGTTTCCCCATTCCTGCGATTTCTTCAGCACCTTTTCAAACAGGCGCTCGCCATTCTTGTCCTCCGTCAGCTGGAAGTCGAGCGAGCCCTTGTTGGAGGTCAGCGCCAGCAGGATGACCCACTTGTCCTTGTAGCCAAGGAAGGGTGTCACCGAGTCCTCGCCCATATAGGGGGCAACGGTCAGTGCATCGACATCATACTGCTCGAAGAACGTCTTGGCATACATCTTCGAGGTGTTGCCAATATCGCCACGCTTGGCATCGGCAATGATGAAGTGGTTGGGATATTCCTCCTTCAGGTAGTCGATGGTGGCTTCGAAAGCCATGATGCCGTCTACGCCGTAGGCCTCGTAGAAAGCCAGGTTGGGCTTATAGGCCACGCAATAGGGGGCGGTAGCGTCGATGATGAGGGCGTTGAACTCGCAAAGCGCACGGAACACGTAGTCCTCGCCGTCCTTAGCCTTTGCTTCATCGATGATGCACTGGGGTATCTTGTTCAGGTCTGTATCCAGACCTACGCAGAGAAACGACTGCTTCTCGCGGATTTGTTGTATTAATTGTTGACGATTCATGATTTCTTGATAAGCTTGGTAATTGAAATAATGATAAATCTTGAGAGACAAAAGGCAATGAGCCAAACAAGCAGAAACTTCCAGAAGGGTCTGTAGTATTGGTAGGCCACACAGCCAGCAATAAATACAGACACTAAGTCAGGCCATTGGCTGACAATACTCTTCCACGTCCATTCTTTCTTTACTTCTTTCCAAAATCCCATAATATATTTATATGTTTAAAGTTCAGACTCCTTCATGCGCTCAGCATTCTCGGCCACGGTGAGGGCATCAATCATGGGCTGAATGTCACCTCCGAGGAATCCTTGCAGGTCGTGGGTGGTATAGCCGATGCGGTGGTCCGTCACGCGGCCTTGTGGGAAGTTGTAGGTGCGGATTTTTGCTGAGCGGTCGCCCGTAGAGACCAGGCTCTTGCGGCGCGAGGCAATATCATCCATATACTTCTGGTGCTCCTTATCATATATAAAGGTATATAGGCGTGAGAGGGCGCGCTCCTTGTTCTTGGGCTGGTCGCGTGTCTCGGTACATTCAATCAGTATTTCCTCGGTCTCGCCCGTATTGGGGTTCTTCCACATATAGCGCAGGCGAACACCCGACTCCACCTTGTTCACATTCTGGCCACCTGCACCTGAACTGCGGAACGTGTCCCACTTGATTTCACCCTCATTGACGTGTACCTCGAACTTGTCCGCCTCGGGCAGCACAGCCACCGTAGCTGCTGAGGTGTGCATACGGCCCTGCGTCTCCGTAGCCGGCACACGCTGTACGCGGTGGACACCGCTCTCATACTTCAGCGTACCATAGACATCGGCCCCGCTAACGGCAAAGTCTATCTCCTTATATCCGCCCACGGCACCTTCAGAGACGCTGGTGATACTGAGCTGCCACCCCTTCGAGTCGCAGTAGCTCTTGTACATCTTGAACAAATCGCCGGCAAAGAGGCAGGCCTCGTCGCCACCCGTTCCGGCACGAATCTCCATCTGTACGTTCTTCGCGTCCTCGGGATCCTTCGGTATGAGGGCAATCTTGATTTCCTCCTCCAGCTTGGGCTGCAAGGCCTCGTTCTCGGAGAGTTCCTCGCGGGCCATCTCCTTCATCTCCGCATCGTCCTCGTTGGCCAGGATGTCCTTGGCCTCCTTGATTGAGTTCAGACAGGCGATGTATCGCTTGCGGGCATCCATAATGTCGCCAAGGTCCTTATACTCCTTGGTGAGTTTCACAAAACGCTGCTGGTCGGCTATCACATCGGGGTCGGTAATCAGGGTTGACACCTCCTCGAAGCGAGCCTCCAGACCGTCTAATTTCTGTAAAATGCTGTTTGTTGTCTCTGCCATTCTATTGCTCTTTCACTGTTTTCGACTGCAAAGGTACGAAATAATTGTGAAACATCCACACCCTGATAGCGGTTTTTCTGAAATAAGGGCTGGTTGTGTCAAGGCAAGGCTTCATTTCAGGGCTATGGCTGTAAAGACAAACGCACACAGAGCACGAATGCCCCGTGTGCGTGTTAAGCAATGTTAGTTGACAGTTAATAGTCAAACGTGCCGTACTCGCTGTGGATGGTCAGGCTCTTCTTTCCCTCCTCGATGCGGCCTACCACCTGGGCGTCGATATTGAACGACTTCGAGATGGCAATCACCTGCTCGGCAACCTCCGGGCGGACATAGATCTCCATGCGGTGACCCATGTTGAACACTTGGTACATCTCCTTCCAGTCAGTGCCTGAGCAGTCGTGGATGGCCTGGAACAGCGGGGGTACGGGGAACATGTTGTCCTTGACGACGCGGCAGTTGTCCGAGACGAAGTGCAGCACCTTTGTCTGTGCGCCGCCCGTGCAATGCACCATACCGTGGATTTCGGGCCGCAACTCGTCAAGCAGGCGCTTGATGACGGGAGCATAGGTGCGGGTGGGGGAGAGCACGAGCTGACCCATGGTGATGTCAGCGGGTAAACCGCTGACCACACTAGCTTGGGTGGCTATGCTATCCAGGGCGTATTTGCCGCTGTAGACGAGGGCTTCGGGGACGGCGTGGTCGTACGACTCAGGGTAGCGCTCGGCGAGGTATTTCGAGAAGACATCGTGGCGGGCAGAGGTGAGGCCGTTGCTGCCCATACCGCCGTTGTATCGGTGCTCGTAGGTAGCCTGTCCGGTTGAGGAGAGTCCTACGATGACGTCGCCGGGACGGATGTTGGCATTGTCAATCACGTCAGCACGCTTCATGCGGCAGGTGACGGTAGAGTCGACGATGATGGTTCGCACGAGGTCGCCTACATCGGCTGTCTCGCCTCCTGTGGGGTAGATGCCGATGCCCATCTGGCGCAGTTCGCTGAGCAGTTCGTCCGTACCGTTGATGATGGCTGAGATGACCTCACCCGGCACGAGCATCTTGTTGCGCCCGATGGTGGACGAGACCAGGATATTGTCTACGGCACCCACACAGAGCAGGTCGTCGGTGTTCATCACGATGGCATCCTGGGCAATGCCTTTCCATACGGAGAGGTCGCCCGTTTCCTTCCAGTACATGTATGCGAGGCTCGACTTGGTGCCGGCGCCATCGGCATGCATGATGTTGCAATACTCTGGGTCTCCGCCCAGGATGTCGGGGATGATCTTGCAGAAGGCCTGCGGAAAGATGCCTTTGTCTATGTTCTTGATGGCGGCGTGTACGTCCTCTTTGGCAGCACTCACGCCGCGTTGCATATAGCGGTTGTTCATATTTAGCGATGATTATTCTGTTGCGGGTAAACCGCAACATGCACGGGGTTAGAACTTCACTTGGGGGGCTTTCTCGGCACCGGCCTCTGCCTCGAACTTGGTCATCTTGTCAAAGCCGAAGAGTCCGGCAAGGATGTTCTTGG
>CAMNPM010000020.1 GCA_946548065.1 uncultured Prevotella sp.
AAGATAGAGAACTGGGTGGAATACAGCAAGTAAGCCATTCCCCCGCATCCCCACCACCGAGAGACTTTATCCGCCGAGGCTGCCGCAGCGCAGCCTCGGCGGAATAATATCCCGGCGAATCCTTGGATATTTGGGGAAATAGTCGTAACTTTGAGCGTCGCTCGAAGATTCTCTAACCTGAAGGTGTAGAGTGTGGCTTCGCAATGGCTGCATCTCGGATTGCAACGCCACACTCTGCACCGGTAGGTCAGAGAAATAAAAATAAATCGCGATTCTGAAGATTTTAATTAGATTAACAATTAAAATCGTGTATTTCTCTCGATTTGCACTATCTTTGCAGGCGATATGGGAGAGAAGCATCTATACATCATCAGTGGGCCGAACGGCGCAGGAAAGACGACAGCATCCTACAGTGTATTGCCAAAGATTCTGCATTGCAGGGAATATGTAAATGCCGATGAGATAGCGCGCGGCCTTTCTCCGTTCAACCCCGAAAGCGTGGCCATCGAGGCCGGCAGACTGATGCTTGGCCGTATCGCCGAACTGTTGCGCAGGAACGAGAGCTTCTCCATCGAGACGACACTCGCCACCCGCTCCTATTTCCGTCTGATAAAGAAGGCTCACCAGCAAGGATATGAGGTGACGCTGCTCTACTTCTGGCTGAGGTCGCCCGAGCAGGCCATAGAGCGCGTTGCCGAGCGAGTGAGCAAAGGCGGACACAGCATCCCGCGCGACATCATTGCTACGGGCGGATGCAACCAGAAATTAGTGATTGGAAATGAAGTGAAATATAAGACAATGGAAGCGTATGTCAAGTACTGAACACAAGCAGATGGTAGAGAAGATAACTCGCGGACTGGAGATTGCAGAACGCGAAATGCTCGAAGAAAAGGCCAGGAACAATGAGGATGTCATCGTGTGTGGCGATGACAATAAGATACGCCATATCCCGGCCAGGAATTTCCTCTGAACCGCTTAACGGGGATTCACCTCCCCATCCCCACCTCGAGATCATTTCTTTTCAAATGTATTTTGTCTGAACTATTGCAAGAAAGAATTTTTTTATGTACTTTTGCAAAAAATTTTTATTAATATAGTAAAAGCAATGAAACAGATCAAGAACTGGGTGCTTGCCGTCACCCTTGTAATCTGCGGCACAACAGTCAGCCTGATGACATCCTGCAAGGAAGCCAAGGCGCAGGAAGAAACCTCTGCACAGCAGGTGCAGAGCACCGAATTGATTCGTACTTCGCAGAGCTGGGACGGCGTGGAGCTGCCCGACTATCTGCAGGGCCGCCCGGAGCTGGTGGCTATGAAGTATGTGTTCCCCGCCGGCAAGAAACTCGGCTGGCACCATCATCCCGTGATGAACTACGGCATACTGGTGCAGGGCGAACTGACCATCATCGGACAGGACGGCAAAGAGAAGACCGTCCATGAGGGCGAGCCCGTCGTAGAGATGGTGAACACCATCCATCACGGCGAGAACCGAGGCAAGAAGGATGTCATCCTCTACATGTTCTACCTCTCGCAGAAAGACCTGCCCCTGGCTGTGCAGCACCCAGAGATACCACTGGAATAGCAGACCGAGGAAGACGAAATACTCAACTATTTCGTGAACAGGTCAATTGCACAAAAGATTTTCTGTCGGGCGACACATAATTTCCGGAGGCTTGGTTCCGGTTTTTCCTCGCGCGCGTGTTATTATTTGAATCTTTTCAGGAGCTTAAGCTAAGCTTAAGCTTTAAGGCTAGCCCCCCTATAAAGGGGGCTAGCCCTGAAGAAAGCTTAAAGAAAGAAGCTGAAGGATAAGCAGACCCTTTCCCCTTGGCCCCTTCCCCGACATCAGTTAGCTCAGACTGTCGTGTGAACCAGCTCAAATCGTCGAGTGAGCTAACTCAGATGACGGTTTGAGCTAACTCGAAAATATATGCCCTTAATTGTCAGAATTTTACAAGCAAATTATTTTGCCGTTTCAAATATTCTTTGTACTTTTGCATGCGAATTTGCTGGGTTTCCAGACGAGTAACGGCTAAGTGAATGATGAAGAAAGAAGACCTGAGAATCGTGTTTATGGGTACGCCGGAGTTTGCGGTGGCGACCCTGCGGACGTTGGTAGAGAATCAGTATAACGTGGTGGCTGTGGTGACACAGCCCGACAAGCCTGTAGGCAGGCACGGCAGTGTGCTGCAACCCTCTCAGGTGAAGCAATATGCCTTGGAACACGGACTGCCCGTGCTGCAACCGGTGAAGATGAAGGATCCCGACTTTGTGGAGCAGTTGCGGGCCTTCGATGCCAATCTGCAGGTGGTGGTGGCCTTCCGTATGCTGCCCGAAGTGGTGTGGGCCATGCCGCAGTATGGTACGTTCAACGTGCATGCCGCCCTGCTGCCCCAGTATCGCGGTGCAGCCCCCATCAACTGGGCGGTCATCAACGGTGAGACGGAGACGGGCGTGACTACCTTCTTCCTGGACCACGACATCGACACGGGCCGCATCATCATGAAGCGTCCCTTCGCCATTCCCGACGATGCCGACGTGGAGTATGTCTATGACGGACTGATGCACCTGGGAGCACAGCTGTGCCTGGACACGCTGGATGCCATCATCGCTGCCGACGGTCGTCCCGCAACCATTGCCCAGGAGGACGCAAAAGGCCCTTCTCCCTCCTCATTAAAAACCGCTCCGAAAATCTTCAAGGAGACGTGCGAGATAGACTGGGGGAAGAGTGCCAAGCAGGTGTACGACTTTGTGCGCGGACTGTCGCCCGTGCCTGGTGCCTGGACCACGCTGGTGGCCCCCGACGGTCGGGAGACGGTGATGAAGATCTACAAAACCCGCAAGAGGGAGACAGCAGGGCAGGGCAGTGGCACACTGACCACCGACGGCAAGACACTTTGTATCTCGGCCAGCGACAAGATGCTGGAAATCGTAGAACTGCAGTTGGCCGGCAAGAAGCGCATGCAGGCCCGCGACTTCCTGAACGGCATGAAGAACATCGATGCCTACAGCGTGAAAAAAAGTCCTGAAAAGATATAATAAACAGCACTGACAGGTCGTTATTAAAGCATAGTAATAACATAAAAATCAGGTTTGCCTATGCAAAATTTTACTCATGACGACTTTCAGCCAAATCCAGCGACAATTCTGTTTCTGAAGCAGTTTGCCCGTATGTGTAATTCAAACAAAACGACGAATAATGGCTACAATAGTTTCTCCATCGTTGCTTGCAGCTGACTTCCTGCATCTGGACAGCGAGATGGAAATGATCAACCGAAGTGAGGCCGAGTGGCTTCACCTGGATGTGATGGACGGCGTGTTCGTGCCTAACATCTCTTTTGGTTTCCCCGTATTGGAGGCTGTCGCTAAGAAGTGTACCAAGAAGCTGGATGTACACTATATGATAGTGCATCCCGAGCAGTATATCCAGCAGACCGCCAAGCTGGGTGCAATGATGATGAATGTGCATGTGGAGGCCTGTACGCATCTGCATCGCACGGTGCAGGAGATTCACAATGCAGGCATGAAGGCCGGTGTGACCCTGAATCCGGCATCGCCCGTATCGCTGTTGGAGGACATCATCGGCGATGTTGACATGGTGCTGCTGATGAGTGTGAATCCCGGTTTTGGCGGACAGCAGTTTATCGAGAACACCATCGCGAAGGTGAAGCGTCTCAGGAAGCTGATAGATGACAGCGGCTCGAAGGCACTGATTGAAGTAGACGGAGGCGTACAGGCCGAGACGGCTCCCCGTCTGGTCGAGGCTGGTGTCGATGTGCTGGTGAGCGGCAGCTATGTGTTCAAGAGTGCTACTCCCGAACAGACCATTCACGACCTGCGCATGCTCTCGCGATAGGCGGGAGTCGGCATGTCAGAGTTCCATGTTGAGCTGAATCTGATGGCTCTTGGCCATACGGCGCATGTTGATCAGGGCGTATCGCATGCGCCCCAGTGACGTGTTGATGCTGACACCCGTCACTTCGGCAATCTCCTTGAACGACATGTCCTGATAGTACCGCATATAGACCACCTCGCGCTGTGGTGCGGGCAGCGAGTCCATGATGTTGCGCACGTCGCTCATAATCTGGGCGTTCACGTATTCGTTCTCGCGGTTGATGTCCATGAGTGCATCGCCTTTCAGCTTGCTCAGGTCGTTGTCAGCATTAGGCTCGAAGATATGCTCTGTCCTCTGCTGACGGAAGTTGTCCATGATGACATTATGCGCAATGCGCGTGAGCCAGAACGAGAACTTGCCGCTATCGGTATAGCAGCCTTCCTGAAGCTTGGTGATGACTTTCACAAACGTGTCCTGAAACACGTCGTTGGCCATCTCAGGGTCGCGCACCACGAACAGGATGTAGCTATAGAGCTTTTGCTGGTTGCGAGCCAATAACTCATCGAATGCCTTGTCGTCGCCTTTTACATATTGCAATGCCAATGATTCATCGGACATGCCATTGTAATTCTTCATACCATTAATTGTTTTGATGAAGTAAAGGTTGTATCGATAGGCAGATAATTTTGATGTTTGTTATTAACTTTTGTTATTATTTTGCGTACAAAAGTATATAAAAATAACATAACGGCCAAATTTTTTTAGCAGAAAGTTACTTTTTCAGAGAAAAAACGCTACCTTTGTGTCATCTTTTCAACCTAATAAAGTATAATAACATGCTGAAACTGTTTGTTCCAGGCCGTCTGTGCCTGTTTGGAGAACACACTGACTGGGCTGGCCATTATCGTACGATGAATGCCGACATCCCGCCAGGTGCATCAATAGTGACTGGTATTGAGCAAGGTATCTATGCCGAAGTGGAGAAGTCGACCATCTTCGAGATGTACAGCGATGCCTCTGAGATAGGTGACGTGTGGAATGATTTCTCGTGCCGCATGAATGAGGCTGAGCTGAAGCGAGTGGCCAAGTCGGGTTCTTTCTTCTGCTACTGTGCCGGTGTGGCCAGCTACATGCTGGAGTGGTACAAGGTTGGCGGTGTGCGTATCCGCATCACCGACATGACGCTGCCCATGAAGAGCGGTCTCTCCTCGTCGGCAGCCATCTGTGTGCTCGTTGCGCGCGCGTTTAATCTATTGTATAACCTGAACCTGAACACCCTGGGCGAGATGAACATCGCCTATCTGGGTGAGTTGCGCACATCGAGCCGCTGTGGTCGTCTGGACCAGGCTTGTGCCTTCGGTGTGAAGCCCAACCTGATGACCTTCGACGGTGACGAGATAGAGGTGAGGGCGCTCAATGTGAAGAAGCACCTCTACTGGGTGTTTGCCGACCTCTGTGCCGAGAAAGACACCATCAAGATCCTGTCCGACCTGAACAAGGCCTATCCCTTTGCTTCCAACGAGGCAGAAGAAAACCTGCACAAAGCCTTGGGAGAATGGAATCAGGAAATCGTAGATAAAGCCATCAAATATATGGCCGCTGGCGATCTGGAATCTTTAGGACAGCTGATGACCGCTGCCGAGGAGATGTTCGACAAGTATGTTGCCCCGATGTCGCCTGCCCTCTGGGCACCGAAGCTGCACCAGGTGCTGCACGATCCGCAGATACAGCCCATGGTGTATGGCGGCAAGGGCGTAGGTTCGCACGGCGACGGTTCGGTACAGTTCCTGGCCCGTTCGGCTGAAGACCAGCAGCGGCTCATGGACTATCTGAATGCCCAGGGCATGAAGGCCTACTCGCTGACCCTGCGGCCTGTTCACACGGTGCGCAAGGCCATTATCCCCGTTGCTGGTTTCGGTACGCGGCTCTATCCTGCCACCCGGGCTCTGAAGAAAGACTTCTTCCCCATTCCCTGCAGCGACGGCATGGTGCGTCCGGTCATTCTTATCCTCCTGGAAGAGCTGGTGAAGAGTGGGGTAGAGGAGATCTGCCTGGTCTTGGGTTCGGAGGAAGAGCGCATGCAGTATGCCGAGTTCTTCGAGCGTCAGCTGAGCGAAGAGCATCTGCGCAAGCTGAATGCTGAGGCTCAGGAGTACGAGAACCGCATCCTGGACATTGGCAAGCGTCTGCGCTATGTGTATCAGCACGAAAAGCGCGGCTTCGGACATGCCGTCTATCAGGCCGCAGAGTTTGCCGGCAACGAACCCGTGCTGTTGCTGCTGGGCGACACCATCTATCGCAGCAGCAGCAACAAGCCCTGTGCTTTGCAGCTGATAGAGAAGTATGAACGCTACAACCAGCTGATGGTGAGCATCCATGCAGTGCCGCTGACGGAAGTGAGCCACTATGGCATCCTCAGTGGGGTATGGGAGGACAAGGAGCGCAGCATTCTCAGTGTCTCGGTGATGAACGAGAAGCCCAAGGCGTCGTATGCAGAAGAATTCCTGGGTGTGCGCAACAAGGAAGGCGAGAAAGAGTATTACTCCGTCTTCGGTCAGTATATCCTGACCCCCGACGTCTTTGCCCAGCTGGCTGCCGATATAGCCAGGGCCGATGCTGAGGGCGACCACCAGCGCGAGATAGAACTGACAGCCGCCCTTGAGGCTGTTCGCCAGAAGAGCGGCATGATGGGTGTGAGACTGAAGGGTACGATGTACGACATGGGCAATCCTGCTGCCTTGCGTCGCTGCGTACAGCAGTACTCGAAGTAAGTCGTCCCCTCGGGCGGATTACCTTTTTTGCGCTTCCTCAGCGCGTTTCAACAGATACTGGCCGTAGTCGTTCTTTGCCATCGGCTCGGCCAGTTTCTTGAGCTGTTCCCGATTGATCCAGCCGCGCTTGTAGGCAATCTCTTCCAGACAGGCCACCTTCAGACCCTGTCGCTTCTCGATGACCTCGATAAAGGTGCTGGCCTCCGACAGCGAGTCGTGCGTACCGGTGTCGAGCCAGGCAAAGCCTCGCTGCAGGGTCTGCACGTGCAGGTTGCGGGCCGCCAGATACTGCTGGTTGACGGTGGTAATCTCCAGCTCGCCGCGAGCTGAGGGCTTGATGTTCTTGGCTATCTCTACTACGCTGTTGGGATAGAAATAGAGTCCTACTACGGCATAGTTGGACTTGGGCTTTGCCGGTTTCTCTTCGATGCTCAGGCAGTTGCCATCGTTGTCGAACTCTGCCACGCCATAGCGCTCCGGGTCGTTCACATAGTATCCGAATACGGTAGCCTCGCCCTCCTGTTCGGCACGTCGCACAGCGTCCTTCAGCATGCCGGTGAATCCGCTGCCGTAGAAAATGTTGTCGCCCAGCACCAGACAGGCGCAGTCGCTGCCAATAAACTCCTCGCCGATGATGAAGGCCTGGGCCAGTCCGTCGGGCGAAGGCTGTTCGGCATATTCGAAGCGTACGCCTAATTCCGAGCCGTCGCCCAGCAGACGCTTGAATCCGGGCAGGTCGTAGGGCGTCGAGATAATCAGGATCTCGCGGATGCCTGCCAGCATCAGCGTGGAGATGGGATAATAGATCATGGGCTTGTCGAAGATGGGAATCAACTGTTTTGACACTCCCTTGGTGATGGGGTAGAGGCGTGTTCCGCTGCCTCCTGCTAATACAATACCTTTCATAATGTTTGCTGTTTACTTGTTTTGCTTGCAAAGATACAACTTTATTTAAAAACATTTGGTGTTTTTCGTGAAATTATCTAATTTTGCAGCGAAAATTTGTATCGTTACCTTTCTATTTAAGTAGAGAATGAAAAGAATCTTACATATCGCAGCCTTGGTAGCCCTGTTGCTGCCGTTAGTGGCTTATGCCCAGCAGGCAGAGCGCCTGAGTGTGGCCACCATTAATATTGACGGACTTCCCAAGAAAATCCTGGTGTTCAATGTGAAGCCCAATGGTCCCGGTGCCGAGGGTACGTCGCGCATTGGCAAGTACCTGAAGACGAAGAACTATGACATCGCTTGCCTGCAAGAAGACTTCAACTATCATGACATGCTGACCCCCTGGCTGGAGGACGACTTTACCTTCGACGCATGGACGGGAGCGGTGGGGATAGACATCCCCGGCAAGAAAATCGACTTCCTGCATCTGCAGAACGAGCAGTTCGAGTGCGACGGTCTGGGTGCGGTATGGAAGAAGAGCATCTATCTGGCTTCCTCAGAGCGTCATGCCTGGGAGTCGGTCTTCGGCAAGTTCAGTCATGGCGGCGACGCACTGGTCACCAAGGGCTATCGCCGCATGGAGCTGACGCTGGCCAGCGGTGCGCGGATTGTCGTCTATAACATGCACATGGATGCCAGCAGCAAGGACGATGAGAAGGATGGCACGGGCCAGCAAGACCGTGATGCCCGCCTGTCTGAGTGGCGTCAGCTGCTGGGCGACGTGCTGGCACATATCGACACCCGTCCAATTATCGTGATGGGCGACATGAACAGCTACTACTGCCGCGACCAGGTCAAGGCTGAGTTTATTGACAAGATTAATGAGACGGGACGTGCCAAGGCCTCCGATGTATGGGTGGAACTGGAGAGAAACGGTGTCTATCCGGCATCCAAGGAAGGCGGTGTGTACTCCACCGTTCCCGGCAACATACTGGACGGCGAGTTGTTTGACAAGATAATCTATATCAATCCCGTGAACGGTACCAAGCTGAAGCCTTTGTCGTATCACATGGATGTTGACGGCTATATGTACGAGGGCAAGCCCCTGGGCGACCACTATCCCGTGTCCGCCACCTTTGAGGTGCAGGATATTAGGAAGTCGACAGCCATCGACGTTGTCACTTCGGAGCAGGAAGGCACCGCCACCTATTATAACCTGAAGGGTCAGCGTGTCAGTCAGCCTGCTGATGGTGTGTATATTGAGCAGAAGGGTCAGACGACTCGCAAGCGTGTCATCAAATAAATGGGTTTCACGATGAAGAACAGACTGATTGTGTTCCTCGCAATGGCAGCGCAGATGGTTGCCGCCAGTGCTCAGGATATCACATATAGGATACTGCACGAGACTGATACCGTTATGAAGTGTCAGCTGTCGGGCATCACGCTGGGTACGCGCGACGTGCGCTACTATCGCTACGAATATCCCTCCAAAGACAGCGACGGCAAGGCAGTCACCATCAGCGGTGTCATCGTGGCTCCGTCGGATATAGTAAATGGCGATACGCCCTGCGACGGGGTCATCCTGTTCAACCATCCTACCATTGGCAATCCCTCGGACGCACCCTCACAAGGCGGACTCGAGGCTCCCAGTGCGATGCTGGCCAGCCCGCTGAAGCCCAACTACGTCATGGTGATGTCAGACTATATCGGCTATGGCTCGTCCATCGACCACCCCATCTGCTATCTTGCCGGCGAGACCAATGCCCGCAACTCGCTCGACGGACTGTTGGCAGCGCGGCAGCTGATGGCCGACGAAGAGATACCTCAGGGCAAGTACCTCTTCAATGTGGGCTATTCGCAGGGCGGCACAGAAAGCATGTACGTAGCCAAGCTGCGCGACATGGAGTATAAGGATAAAGGCATTACGTTCGACAAGACCTTTGTGGGCGGTGGCATGCTGGACTGCGAGAAGGCCTATGCTGAGTATGTGCAGAAAGACCAGTGCGATGCCATCAATGATGTGGCGATGTTCCTCATCTCGGTCAACGAGAACTTTCATTTAGGTGTCAAGTATTCCGACCTGTTTCAGGAACCCTTGGCCTCCAACGTGGCGGAGGTTATACGGACCAAGGACAAGTCGGTGCTCAGACGTATCGGTGTGAGCAGCCTCGACTCGTTGCACCAGCTGCTCACTCCCGCCTATATGAATCTGCAGAGCCCCGAGGCCAAGGCACTCTCCGCCAAGCTGGCAGAGATCAAGATTTCGAACGGCTGGGAGCCCGACCCCACCCAGCGTTATTATATGGAGCACAGCCGACACGACAACTATGTGCCAATACAGTGTGCGCGGGCTATGATCACATGGCTCAGGACCAAAGGCTATACGCCCAGTCTGGTGCCTGGCAAGACCAATCTGCAGACCAATATGATGGTGTTCAAGCTGAAGCATCAGCAGTCGGGTATCGTATGGGCTATCCAGACGATGGCAGCCATCCAGTTCTGGCCTGTGGCATACTATGAGGGTGGGCTCAACCGCTACTATTACGGTGTGGTGCGCGACCTGAACCTGATGAAGGCCATCAAGCTGCTGGAGAGCCTGGGCATCAACCTGAAGAAGGTTGCCTCCAATGCCCCGCAGTTCCAGACGGAGTTGGCAGCAGCCGTTTCCGATGGCAGTATTGATGCCAACGGCAGCGTCAGCCAGCTGAGCCGGAGAGCCGGCTTCTTCGAGATCACCGACCAGATAACCTCTGTGCTGGCCAAGGTCGACTTGACGCTGGCCGATGCCTACGAGATGCTGGATGACTCGGGCATCACTATTGCAGATATTACAGATGTAGTCAACTACTTCAGCAGCTCGTCATCGGCACCGTCGCTGACGCCGACCGAAGAGCGCACGGAAGCACCTGTCTATCTGTTGCGCCTCTACGAGGAGACACTGGCAGGCTGGTATCTGCTGGGCGGCTACGATGTGGAATATAGCTCATGGGGATGGTGAAAAAATGAATAGTAGGATGAAAGAACTGAAGATGAAGCGACTGACAACAACAGTGCTGGTGCTGGTTCTGACAGCATTCAGGGCAGCAGCACAGGATGTGGCGTATACCATTCTGTCGGAGGCCGATACCGTCATCAAGACCCGTGTGGCAGGTATCACGCTCGACTCACGGGCCGTGCGCCGCTATGTATATGAATATGCCTCGAAGGATGCCGACGGACATCCGGCCACCGTCAGCGGTGTGGTGATGATACCCCAGAACGTGCTGGAAGGCACCCCCTGCGATGGTATCATGCTGTTCAACCACGCCACGCTCAGCTCGCCTGAGGACGCTCCCTCGCAGGGAAATGCCGAGCTGGTCAACGGCTTGATAGCCAACCCGCTGCGCCCCAACTACATCCTCGTCATGAGCGACTATATAGGCTACGGCTCGTCAGCCTCGTATCCCATGTTCTACCATAGCGGCGATGTCAATGCCCGCAACATTCTCGACGGACTGCTGGCAGCACGGCAGCTGCTCAACGACAGGAACATCCCGCAGGGCAAGTACCTGTTTAACCTGGGCTTCTCGCAGGGCGGTTCTGAGAGCCTGTATGTCGCCAAGCTCCGCGACATGGAGTATAAGGACAAGGGCATCACCTTCAGCAAGACCTTTGCAGGCGGTGGCCCCACCGACTATGTGAAGGCCTATCAGGAGTATGTGAAGGCCGACACCTGCCAGGATGTCAAGGACGTGGTGATGATGATGGTGTCGGCAGTAGAGAACCTCCATCTCGGGATTCAGTATACCGACTTGTTCCAGGAACCCCTGGCCAGCATCATTCCTGACCTTATCAAGGAAAAAGACAAGGGCGTGTTCAGCAGGGTAGGCATAGGCATGGAAGGCCGCTTGAGCAAACTGATACAGCCCGCCTACATGAATCTGGAGAGTGCGCAGGCCAAGGCCTTTATGGCTGCCTTGGAGAAAATCAACCTGATGAACGGCTGGAAGATTGACCCCACCCAGCGTTACTTCATTGCCCATAGCCGCCACGACAACTACGTACCCATCCAAAGCGTAAGAGCCATCATTCCCTGGATGATGGAGCAGGGCTTCACCCCTTCCGTCATACCCGGAAAAACCAACCTGCAGACCAATACCCTCATCATCAAGGCCAACCATACTGTGGCAGCCATCGTGTGGCTGGTGCAGACCATTGCAGCCATCCAGTTCTGGCCCGTGGCATACTATGAGGGCGACCTGAATCGCTACTATTATGGCGTGGTGAAGGATCTGGACATCATGAAGATTATCACCATCCTGAAAGGCTGGGGGCTCGACGTCCGCAAGCTGGTGAATATCAGCCAGGCTCCCCAGCACCGGGCTTCAGCCTTGGGAACGCTGCTGTCCCTCTTCCCCGGTGTGGTGAATACCCTTGCCAAGGTCGACCTGACCACCGAGGACCTGTCGGAGATGCTGCATGATGCGGGCATCACCGACGAGGATCTCATTCGCGTCGCAGCTTATCTGCTGGGTCTTACCGATGCAGCGCCGTCAGCAGACACTCCCGCCAGCGCTCCCTCGCTCGACGCGCTGTGGCAGCGCACCGAGGCTCCCGTCTTCCTGCTGCAGCATTATGAACGGACGCTGGCCGACTGGTTCAAGCAGGCCGGATACGACGTGGAGTATCAGAAGTGGGGCTGGGGCAACATGGAAGACGAAACGGCCAATTAGTCATTGTCTTGACAGAAATTATTCAATTATTTAAAAATATACAGTTACAATGAGTTTTTTTAGTAAGTTATTTGGAAAGAAGGAAGAACAACAGAAGACTGGGGGAATGGAAGACTTCATGACCCTCATCCGAGTATATTTCCAGGCTTGTATGGCCAGTGACCTGGGCATCACCAACCTGGCCGCACTGCCCGACCTGCGTGTGTTCAAGGCCACCCTGAAGGTGCCTACCCAGAACAATCGCCTGGGAGTGGCTGAGAAGTCGCGCTGCAAGAAGATGCTCAGGGAATTGTATGAGATGGACGACGACTTCACCAAGGAGATAGAGTCGAGCATCCGCAAGCGCTGCAAGAAGCCACAGGACGTGCAGACCTATATGTACCAGTTCTCTGGATTCACACAGGACCTGATGATGCTCATTGGCAACCTGATGAAGTTCAAGCTCCGCCTGCCCAGCTTCTTCAAGAGTGCCATACGTACGATGACTGAGAAAACCGTCAATGACATCTTCAACAAGAACGACTTCTCTGATGCTGCTGTGATGAAGACCGTAGTAGCCATTCGGCAGTATGCCCAGAAATTGGGTTTCTCGCAGCAGTGGACCACCAATTTCGTCTACCGCATTGTCATGCTCGCCAAGAAGGAAAAGCAGCCCAAAGAATGACATACAGGCCTTCTTAACGTTAAGAAATCATAAAGTTCAAAGTACAAAGTTCAAAGTTTAAAGAAAACAAATTACCTTTGTACGGAAAAGTGATTGTGTATGACCGCTAACGAGAAAACTTTAGCAACGTTTGAAACTCGTGCCAGACAGATGATTCTCCGTTTTCAGCAGTTGCAGAAAGAAAACGAAGCTCTTCATGCCATGGTTAAAAAAGGAGAGGACGAACTCCGGGAACTGCGTGAGAAGTTGGACCGACAGCAGTCAGACTATCAGTCGCTAAAGATGGCTAAGATGATTGAAATTACTGACGGTGACCTGTCAGAAGCCAAGGTTCGGTTGTCGAGGCTAATCCGTGACGTCAACAAATGCATCAGTATCCTCAGTGATGATTCACAGTAATGCAAGAGGAGAAACAGGCTATGGCAGAACAGGAAGAGGACAGACTACATATCAAACTGCACGTTTATGATGACGACATCAGCATGGTCATCAACCGTGAGGATGAGGAGTATTGCCGTTCGGCGGCAAAGCTCATCACTGCGCGGTATAATGCTTATGCAGGCAGGTTCAAGGGCCACAAGACCGACCATCAGGTGGCGCTGATGACCCTTATCGACATTGCCTTGCTCTACGAGAAGCAGCGTGCAGCCAACGATACCTCGCCCTATGATAATGTTCTTGCCCGTTTGACGAAGGAAATCGAGGATGCCCTCGGAGAGAACGGAATCAAAGAACATTAATTCAATATATACTAAAAACATTTATGAACATTATTGTTGGTATTATTCTAATCGTGGCGGCCCTGATCATCGGAGGCCTCTGCGGGTTTATGATTTTCCGCTTTGTCATCAAGGGGAAATATAATGAGATGGTAAGTGCCGCCAAGAAGGAGGCCGATGTGATTAAAGAGAAGAAGCTGCTCGAAGTCAAGGAGAAGTTCCTCAACAAGAAGGCAGAGCTCGAGAAGGAGGTGCAGCAGCGCAACCAGCACATCCAGCAGGGTGAGAACAAGCTCAAGCAGCGCGAGATCTCGCTCAATCAGCGTCAGGAAGAGCTGGGACGTCGCAAGAACGAGCTCGACAACCAGCAGACACGCATCGACAACGAGAAGAAGCTCATGGCCCTCAAGCAGGATGAGCTCGAGAAGATGCAGCTGCAGGAGCGCGCCAAGCTGGAGGAGCTGTCGGGCTTGTCAGCCGACGAGGCCAAGGCCCGTCTCGTTGAGTCGCTCAAGGACGAGGCTCGCACCGATGCTGCCGCCTACATCAACGAGATTATGGACGAGGCCAAGCTCAATGCCAATGCGCAGGCCAAGAAGATTATCATCCAGACCATTCAGCGCGTAGCCACCGAGACTGCCGTAGAGAACTCTGTCAGTGTGTTCCACATCGAGAACGACGATGTCAAGGGCCGCGTCATCGGGCGCGAGGGACGAAACATCCGCGCCCTGGAGGCCGCCTGCGGTGTGGAGATCGTGGTCGACGACACACCCGAGGCCATTGTCATCTCAGCCTTCGACCCCATCCGGCGCGAGACCTGCCGACTGGCACTCCACCAGCTGGTGGCCGACGGACGTATCCATCCCGCCCGCATCGAAGAGGTGGTGGCCAAGGTCAAGAAACAGCTGGAGACCGAAATCATTGAGACAGGTAAGCGCACCACCATCGACCTCGGCATCCACGGACTGCATCCAGAGCTCATTCGTATCATTGGTAAGATGAAGTACCGCTCTTCCTACGGTCAGAACTTGCTGCAGCATGCCCGCGAGACCGCTAACCTCTGTGCCGTGATGGCTGCTGAGCTGGGACTCAACCCCAAGAAAGCCAAGCGCGCCGGACTGCTTCACGACATCGGCAAGGTACCCGACGAGGAAAGCGAACTGCCCCATGCCCTCTATGGTGCCAAGATTGCCGAGAAGTTCAAGGAGAAACCCGACATCTGCAATGCCATCGGTGCTCACCACGACGAGATGGAGATGCAGACGCTGCTGGCTCCCATCGTCCAGATCTGCGATGCCATCTCCGGTGCCCGTCCCGGTGCCCGTCGCGAGATTGTTGAGGCCTATATCAAGCGTCTCAACGACCTTGAGGCCATCGCCATGTCCTATCCCGGAGTCACCAAGACCTATGCCATCCAGGCTGGTCGCGAGCTCCGTGTCATCGTAGGTGCCGACAAGATGGACGATGCAGAGACCGAGGCACTGAGCGGACAGATTGCCTCCAAGATCCAGAACGAGATGACCTATCCCGGTCAGGTGAAGATCACCGTCATCCGCGAGACGCGTTCCGTCGCCTACGCCAAGTAGCCTTCCTGACGAACGAAGACCACCAACCGTCATACAGCAAAAGCCGCACAGGATTTCCCGTGCGGCTTTTATTTTGAATGATTAATGGAATCTTTATTGAATGTTTGGCAGTTCAAGGCCCAGACCCTTCTTGCGGTCGACAACCTTGAGGAGCAGACCGAGGATGAAGGCTGCCACGCCGAGGCAGGCCAGCATGACGAGAGGGGCGGTATAGTCGAACTGGGTGGGGTCGGTGACTCCTGGGTTGGTGGCATCGAGCACCTTACCGATGAGCAGTGGGAACAGCCACAGGCCAATATTCTGAATCCAGAAGATGAGGGCATAGGCAGAGCCGATGACCTTGGCATCAACGAGCTTAGGCACCGAGGGCCACAGTGATGCGGGGACGAGCGAGAACGACGCTCCGAGCACGAGGATGGTGGCGTAGGCGATAACGATGCCGCCAGCTGCCGACCCTTTGAAGAGGGGCAGGATGAAGGCGAAGGTGAGATGGCAGCCTATGAGAAGCAGCGAACCCAGTATGAGCATGGTAGCAGCCTTGCCGTTGTGGTCGAGGTAGCTGCCAAGGATGGGTGTGATGAGCACAGCGAGCAATGGGAACACGGCGAAGATGGACTCTGCCGACTGGCGCATGAATCCCATGTAGCAATAGAGGATGAGCGATGCGATAGAGATGCCTAAGAGCGTGAGGCGGGCCGTGCGGCTCTTCTGGAAATTAGACGCAAAGCCTGCTATGGCCACTATGAGCATGATGACATATTGCACCACCGTGACCTGCGGACTGGCCCAGAACGAGTCGGCAGAGGGTGCGGTGAGTGTGAGGTTGCACTGCAGCATGTTGACGGCATACTTCTGGAACGGGAAGATGGCCGAGTAGTATAGCACACAGAGCAGGGCAACGAGCCAGAAACCGCTGTCGGTAAGGATTTTGCCGATGTCGCTGACCTTAAACGGATCGTCCTTTTCCTCTGCCTCACCGGTTTGAGCATCCAGCTTCTGGTCCATGACAAAATAGACGACAGACATCATCAAGGCTATGCACATGAGTACCACACCGAAGGCTACGGAGCGTGAGACGCTGATGCTGCCGCCCAGGCGGGCAAAGAACGGCGAGAAGATCATGCAGGTAGCAACGCCCAGACGGGCCAATGCCATCTCCGACCCCATAGCGAGTGCCATCTCGCGGCCCTTGAACCATTTGACGATACCGCGGCTGACAGTGATGCCCGCCATCTCGCAGCCACAGCCGAAGATCATAAATCCGCTGGCAGCAAACTTTGCCGAGGCGGGCATGCCGGCATAGAAAGGCGATACGCCCAGCTCGTCGAAGAGGGGAATGTAGTTGAGATGGGTGTTGAACCATTGTTCAAGTGGGCTTCCCATGAAGTCTTCTGAGACTGCATACCATTTGATGCAGGCACCAATCAGCATGACAGCGGTAGAGAGCAGCATGGTGAAGCGGACGCCCATCTTGTCGAGGATGATACCTGCAAAGATGAGGAAGAAGGCAAACACGTTGAGGAAGACCTCTGAGCCTTGCATGGTGCCGAAGGCCGTAGAATCCCATCCGCGAGTCTCCTGCATGAGGTCCTTGATGGGCGAGAGAATGTCCATGAAAATGTAGCTGCAGAACATGGCTAGTGCCAAGAGCAGCAGAGCAGTCCAGCGCATGGCAGCCGAGTCGCGTAGTGTCTTTTGAATTGCTTGAGTCATATAATTATTATTTTGTTTTTTAATTTTTCATTTTTAATTTTTATTTTCCTTCAGCCAGCGGTCGAGCCAGTTGAAGAATGTGCGTTGCCAGAGTATTCCGTTCTGTGGCTTCAGCACCCAGTGGTTCTCGTCGGGGAAGATGAGCAGTTCGGCGGGCAAGCCTTTCATGCGGGCTGCGTTGAAAGCCTGCATACCTTGTGTGTAGTTGATGCGGTAGTCTTTCTCGCCATGAATGCAGAGAATGGGGGTGTCCCATTTCTCCACCATCTTGTGTGGCGAGTCATGGTAGGTCTTCTTGGCACGGGGCATCTGCGGACGGTGCCAGTAAGCCTCGTCGTACTCCCAGTTGGAGAACCAGTTTTCTTCTGTCTCCAGATACATTGCCGCCAGGTTGAAGGCACCATCGTGGGCGATGAAAGCCTTGAAGCGCTTCTCATGGATGCCGGCGAGGTAGTAGACGGAGAAGCCGCCAAACGAAGCTCCCACGGCAGCAAGACGGTCTTTGTCGACGAAGGGCAGGTTCTGGGCTGCATAGTCGATGGCCGACAGATAGTCATCCATGCACTGGCCTGTCCAGTCGCCAGAGATTTCTTCTTTCCACTCCTGTCCGAATCCGGGGAGACCATGACGGTTGGGAGCTACAACGACGTATCCGTTGGCTGCCATTATCTGGAAGTTCCATCGGTATGACCAGAACTGGCTGACAGGCGACTGCGGACCGCCCTCGCAGAAAAGCAGGGTGGGGTATTTCTTTCCTTCCTCATAGTTGGCGGGCAGCATCACCCAGACAAGCTCCTGCTTGCCGTCGGTAGTCGGTACCCAGTATTGCTGCATCTTTCCGAGGTTGAGCTGGGAGAGGATATGGTCGTTCTCGTGGGTGAGTTGTTCGATGTTGTTCTTGGGGAGCGACGGTGTCACCATATAGATGTCGGTGGGTGCACTGAGACTCTGGCGTGTGGCCAGGATGCGCTTGCCGTCGTTGGCCAGCTGTAGGGATGTCCAGTCGTCCCAGGTCTCGGTGAGTTGTTTCACTTCACCTTTCTTGCTGACACTATACATGTTGGCACAGCCATGCCATACACTGATGAAGTAGAGCATGTCTTGCTGCTTCTTTCCTTTTTGCTGTTGGCTGGCCCAGCAGAAGGCATCGACATCGCTTTTCCAGTCGATGTACCGTTTCGTGCCTGTTGCCTGATCGTAGATGCACAAGCGGTTGAGGTCTGCCTCATAGCCGTCGCGCTCCATAGAGAGCCACGCAATCTGGCTACCGTCGGGCGAGAACTGCGGATTCTGGTCATAGCCCACATTATTCTTCAGGTTCTCCGGTGCATTGACAGCCTGGACCTTCAGGGTGACGGTGGGGTTGACCTGCGGTGCAACGTAGCCCTCTGGTTTACAGATGTTGCGCGTCTGGCGGGTGGCAACGTCATAGAGGAAGATGTCGGAATCGGTAGAGATAGAATACTCCAGGCCTGTCTTTTTGCGGCAGGTATAGGCAATGGTCTTTGAGTCGGGGCTCCATGCCAGTTGTTCTATACCTCCGAAAGGCTCCATCGGACATTCATAGGGCTCGCCTTCGAGGATGTCTGTTGCATCCTTGGAGATGGCAAACTGGCTGCCGACGGTGGCAAGAAACGGATGCTGGATGCTCTCCACGTAGTGGTCCCAGTGGCGATACATCAGGTCGGTGACGAGTCGGCCCGTAGCCTTGGGCAGGTCGTCGGGGTTCTTCTGGATGATTTCATGGAAGGGTAGCGACTGGATGAGGATGACCTTCTTGAGGTCGGGAGAGAACTTGAATCCCTCCACCTTTCCGCCTGTGGCAGAGAGCTGCTGGCGACTGCTGCCGTCGGCTTTCATGACCCACACCTCGCCGCCGCTAAGGTAGGCAATGGTCTCGGCATTGAGCCATGCGGGATCGGTCTCGTTTTTTGTTGAGGTAGTCAGCTGTCGCTGGTTCTGCCCGTTGCCGTCCATGATGCACAATACCTGATGGCTCTTGTTCTGCTTGACGCTGTAGTAGCCTACCTGATAGACGATGCGGCTGCCGTCGGGCGATGCTGCCACAGTGCCGATGCGCCCCATGGCCCAAAGAGCTTCGGGAGTCATGGTGCCACCGCTGAGTTTGATGTTCTGTTTTCCTATCACTTGTTCATCTTGTGCTTTGATTGTAGCGGGCAATGCAAGCAGTGCCAATGCTACCAGGGTCAGTATTTTTTTCATTTTGAGAAGAATTTTGGCGCAAAGGTACAAAATAAATCTTAATTCTTAATTCATAATTCATAATAATTTCGTAACTTTGCCAACGGTATGAACCATTAATACAGTTTCAGATGTACAAGACACGACACTTTTTTGTGTGCCTTATGATTTTGCTCCTGGTTTTAAACTTGGTGTCATGTCGTTATAGCCAGCACCGTGAGATAAAGGCCAGCAAGGCTGACAGCGCATTGTTTGACATAGGAACGACCAAGGATTACGAACTGTTGCGCCATAAGGCAGACAGTTTCGAGATGGTGGGCGACATCTCGTCCCTGGATGCCAATCGTTGGCGTGGTGTAGCTTACTATCGTCAGGGATTGTACCATCATTCCGAGATGAGCTACCGTAAGGCCCTGGAGTGTGAGGTGAAGACGGATGAGGACCAGCAGAACTACAACAAGGTGGCGCGTCGTCTCACGGAGCTGCTGCTTATTAAGGGCGACTTCGAGGGTTCGCTGCGTATTGCTATTCCCGCAGTGGCAAAGATGGAGAAGTCGGGAATAGGTTCCGACATCGACTATGCCATCCTTCTGAACAATATAGGTATCTGCCAGTTGCACCTGGGCCGTGTTGAGGAGGCAAGCCAGAGTTTTGCCACAGCTCGTGGACACTATGCGAATCGCTGGAAGACTGATTCTACCAGCCGTGGTTTCCAGGAGGCTGTAGTAGGAACGGTCTATACCAGTCAGGCCTATATCAATACACGACACTATGCCGAGGCAATCTACTGGATAGACCGTACGGAGATGCTGCTGAATATGTACCGTGAACGGCACGATGCCCGCAAGGAGTACTTCGACGAGTACCAGGGCCGTATTGAAATCATGCGCGCTGTGGCTTTGCAGGGGCAAGGCAAGGCGAAGGAAGCCCATGAGGCATACCTGCGATTCCTGAAGACGGGATATTCTAAGACGGCAGCAGGCCATATCACATCTACCGACTACCTGATGGTGGCCAATCGCTACAATGAGGCGGCATTGAACTATCGGTATCTGGACAAGGCGATGGCTGATTGGGGTACGGAGCTGACGCTTGACAACCTGCAGTTGTACATGCTTCCCAAGTATCAAGCCAATGCCAAGGCAAAGCATATCGACTCCGCCGTGGTGGCAGGAGCACGTATCCTGGCAGTGCTGGACTCATTGATTACGATGCAGAAGAGCAGCTCGACGGC
Source organism: uncultured Prevotella sp. (assembly GCA_946548065.1). Lineage (GTDB taxonomy): Bacteria > Bacteroidota > Bacteroidia > Bacteroidales > Bacteroidaceae > Prevotella. The sequence continues at coordinate 20,322 of CAMNPM010000020.1, forward strand.
AGAGCTGGCCACCATCTACGATACCCAGGGTAAGGAGGCAGAGATAGCACGTAAGGAAGCCGACCTTTCTGAGACCCGGCTGATCAGCACAGGTGTTGCCTTGATATTGCTGATCATCTTCTTCTTGATCTATACCTTGGTGAAGCGTAAAGCTGCCCACCGGCTGCAGGAGGCTCATGAACAACTGAAACATGCATACGACCAGCTGGAGAAGACCACGCAAGCAAAGGAACGTATCGAGTCAGAACTGCGCATTGCCCGCGATATCCAAATGTCGATGGTACCCAATATCTTCCCCAATCGGGATGGGCTTGACCTATATGCCGCCATGACTCCAGCCAAAGAGGTTGGTGGCGACCTGTATGGCTATTTGCTACAGGGTGACGAGCTTTATTTCTGTGTGGGCGATGTGTCGGGCAAGGGTGTTCCTGCCTCTCTCTTCATGGCACAGGCGACACGCTTGTTCCGTACATTGGCAGCCCAGCACATGAAGCCCTATGAGATTTGCACTCGGATGAATGCGGCGCTGACAGAGGACAACGAGCAGGGCATGTTTGTAACGTTGTTCTTGGGAATGGTTGACCTGAAGACGGGTCATCTGGACTTCTGTAATGCAGGGCACAATCCCCCAATTGTCGGAGTTCCGCCAAGGTTCCTGGAAGTGGAGTCGAATGCCCCTATTGGCCTGTGGCCTGACTTGGATTTTGTGGGTGAGAGCGTAGAGACCATCAAGGGCGAGCCTATCTTTGTCTATTCCGATGGCTTGAATGAGGCAGAGAATTTAGAACAGCAGCAGTTTGGTGACGATCGTCTGCTTGAGATACTGGACAATTCCAAATTCAAAAGTAGTCGCGACGTGGTGGAGACTTTAAAAGCTGCTGTGGAAAAGCATCGCAACGGAGCAGATCCCAATGACGACCTGACGATGCTATGTCTGTTGGTGAAATAAGAAAAAGCCTGGACAGCTCCAGGCTTTCTTATTTTGTATTCTTGACCTATTTATTTCTTCCTGACGGGATCGCAAGTGAGCCCGCAGCCGAGCTTCTTGAATATCTTACGATCTACCTCGCTGAGCAATACGGTAGAGTGAACCTGACAGCCTCGCAGTCGCGGCAGTTGTTCCAACGCTTTGCGGCAGCGCTCGTCACTCTCAGAGACCACGCTGAGTGCCACCAGTACTTCATCGGTGTGAAGTCGGGGGTTGCGGGCTCCCAGATATTCTGTCTTTGTTTTCTGGACGGGTTCGATAAGGCTCTGCGGGATGAGTTTCGCCTCATGGTCAATGCCTGCCAGGTGTTTGGTGGCGTTCAGCAAGAGAGCAGCTGAGCAGCCGAGTAGGGGAGAACTCTTGGCGGTGATGATGGTGCCGTCCTCCAGTTCAATGGCTGAGGCGGTGTGTCCGGACAATTCTTGTTTAGCTTGTGCGGCTACGGTAACGCGGCGATAGGCTGTGGTAATCTTGGCCTGATTGAAGAGCATCAGGATTTTGTTTACCTCGTTCTCATTGTCGGCACCGTCGGCCATCTTATTGGTGGCATCGTAGTAACGGCGGATAATCTCTTCGCGTGAAGCATTACAGCACACCTCGTCATCGGAGATGCAGAATCCCACCATGTTGACCCCCATGTCGGTGGGCGACTTATAGGGATTCTCGCCATAGATGCCCTCAAACAGGGCGTTGAGCACTGGGAAGATCTCGATATCACGGTTGTAGTTGATGGCAATCTTGTCGTAAGCCTCCAGATGGAACGGGTCGATCATGTTCACATCGTTCAGGTCTGCCGTTGCAGCCTCATAGGCAATGTTCACGGGGTGCTTCAGGGGTAGGTTCCAGACGGGGAAGGTCTCGAACTTGGCATATCCTGCCCTGATGCCGCGCTTGTTCTCATTGTAGAGTTGCGAGAGGCAGACCGCCATCTTGCCAGAGCCCGGCCCAGGGGCGGTGACAATCACCAGTTCGCGAGAAGTCTCGACATAGTCGTTCTTTCCAAACCCTTCGTCGCTGGCAATCAGCTCCACATTGTGTGGATAGCCATCTATTAAATAATGTACGTACGAGCGGATGCCCAGACGCTCCAGCCGATGGCGGAACTGGTCGGCAGCATGCTGGCCGTTATAGTGGGTGATGACCACTGAGCCCACCATGAAGTCGCGGCTCTGGAACTCATCGCGCAGGCGCAGCACGTCTTCGTCGTAGGTGATGCCCAGGTCGGCGCGGACCTTGTTTTTCTCGATATCCTCTGCACTGACCACAATGACAATCTCCAGCTGGTCGCTAAGCTGTGCAAACATGCGCAGCTTAGAGTCAGGCTTGAAGCCTGGCAATACGCGGGAGGCGTGATGGTCGTCGAACAGCTTGCCGCCCAACTCCAGGTATAGCTTGCCGTCGAACTGGGCTATCCGGTCACGAATGTGCTCAGACTGTACCTTCAGGTATTTTTCGTTGTCAAATCCTATTTTCATCTTTTACGCTGTTTTTGCATTTCCTCAGCTTGCTTCTGCATGGCTTCCAGTCGCGCTGCAAGTCCCGATTGTTTCTTGGGATTGTTTTTGTTGGCTTGGTAGTTGGCCTCGAGAATAGCCAGGAGCTTCTCGTCGTCTGTCGTCTTGCGCAGGGTGTACATGATGGCTGCCGACATAAACAGGGAAACGAAATAATAGAAGTTAAGTCCTGAGCTGTAGTCGTTGAAGATGAAGAAGAACATCAGTGGCATGATGTACATCATCCATTGCATCATCTTCATCTGTTCGGCCTGCTGTCCCACCATCTGGTCCTTCTGCTGCTGCATGGAGAACCATGTGTAGATGAGCTGTGCGGCACAGAACAGGATACAAGTCAGTGACAAGTGGTCGCCAATGCCCCAGATGTTTGTGCTCCATTCGACGATAGGGTCGTAGGTGGAGAGGTCGCTCATCCATAGGAACGACTCGCCACGGAGCTGGATGGCGTTAGGCACGAAGAAGAACATAGCCAGCCAGATGGGCATCTGGATGAGCATGGGCAGGCATCCGGACAGCGGACTGACCCCGTACTTTGAATAGAGCGACATCATCTCCTGCTGTTTCTTCATCTGGTCTTCGGGCTTGTCGTACTGCTTGGTGGCTTCCTCGAATTTAGGTTTCAGCACGCGCATCTTGGCTGATGACATATAGCTCTTCTTCACCATTGGGAATGTAATGACCTTCAGCAGAATGGTGATGAGAATCAGCACGATACCCATGTTAAGCCCCAGGCCGGTGAGCCAGTCGAAGACATAGAGTGTGAACCAGCGGTTGATCCAGCGCAGCAGCCACCATCCCAGATTCACCAGCTGCTCCAGGTCGAGGTCCTTTCCGAAGGCACTCTGCTGCTCTACTTCCTTGATGAGGCGGAAGTCGTTAGGGCCAATATACATTTCAAACTCAGACGGTTTCTGTCCTGAAGGATCGAAAGCGGTCTTCAACTTGGCATCAAACTGCTTTAGGTAGCCGGAGCCTTTCTGGTCCTGTATGCTGGAGAGTGTGGAATTAGCAGCAAAGTCATCTTTCGAGATAAGCGCTATGCTGAAGAACTGGTTGCGGAAGGCCACCCAGTCCAGACGCTCTTCAATCTGTTCTGTCTCGTCAGACGTTTCAGGCAGGTTGTCGGTGCTTCCGTCGTGGGCCTCTTTGTAGAATAGTCCTGTGTATCGGCTTTCAAAGGAGAAGCCCTTCTCTTGCTGTCGGCAGTGGTCGTACCATTCTATCTCAACTTCTTTATAGGATGGGGCAAACATGCCGGCCAGCCCCTTCGTCTCCAGCGACATGCTTAGCATGTAGTCCTTGCCCAGACGATAGTGCAGTGCTATTAGTCCGCCGTTTGCTGCCTTGGCTGTCATGGTGACGGTGGTGTCGGTAACGTTTTCTGGCGTGAAGAACAGGTCGGCAGTGACGATATTCTCCTGCTTTCCGGCCAGCATGAAGTTCAAGGTCTGGTCGTTACCGTCGAAGAGTGTCACATTGTCAGTGCCGTCGATACTCTGATAGCCTTTGATGACGGCTTTCTTGATGATGCCGCCTTTAGAGTCCAGCGTCAGCTCCAGTTTTTCGTTTTTCAGCACCACGTTCTGTGACGTGCCGCTCATGGCAGCATGGAAGAGGGCTGTGGTGTCGATGGCTGCACTGTCGTGGGCTTTGCGCTCTGCTTCGAGGGCTTTCTCTCGTGCTTGGATGTCTTGTTCCTGCTTGACGGCAGCAAGTGAGTCTTGCTTGCGGGCGGCTTCTATCTGCTCTGCCGAAGGCTGATTCCACCAACTGAATCCAATCAGTACCAAGGCTATCAGTATAAAGCCGATAATAGTGTCTCTATTCATATTCTTTCTGATTTTTTTTGCTTAAATGACATAATCAAGGTGCAAAGGTACGAAAATTATTTCAATTTTCTATCTTTATTTTTTATTTTTATTTGTACCTTTGCAGTCAATATGAAATACAAATACCTATTTATCTTCTTATTTACGGTGCTGTGGGTGACTCCATCCACAGCGCAGAGAACAGTCAGGCGGCAACTGGCTACGCCCGATACGCTCCAGTTGGTGAGAAACTATATTGATTCGCTGGCTTTGCTTCGTCGTCAGCTCGACTCCATGCAGCAGGTGAATCAGGCTCTTCAGCGCGAGAGCACGGACGGACGCTATTTCCGGTTGTTTGCCCCGACAACGTTCTATCACTCAGGAGCACGTAAGGCATTGTCTCTGTCGCCGCAGACGGGTGACGAGGTTACCGATGCCGTAGATGCTGCCATGCTGAACCTTTACATGCGTCGCCCAGATCTTGTGAAAAGCAACGAGACCCAGCTGCAGCAGGCTGGTACCGTTCGCGATGATGTCTACCAGGAGATGACCCAGCAGGTGGAGTTGGTCGACATGGTACCACAGTCTCCTGAGGTGCCGGAGGAAGTGGCTCCGGTGGTCCTTGAAGTGAAGAAACCAAATTTCTGGAAGTTCAAGTTCGACGGCTCACTGCAGTTCTTGCAGAACTACGTGACCGACAATTGGCACAAGGGCGGTGAGTCGAATTATTCTGCGGTGGCGTCAACAGTGTTTGAACTGAACTATAACGACAAGGATCGTGTCACCTTCGACAATAAGCTGGAGATGAAGCTTGGCTTCCTGACCTCTCCTTCGGATACCGTCCATAAGTTCAAGCCCAACAACGACCTGTTGCGCTATACTGGTAAATTAGGCTTGCAGGCTCACAAGCGGTGGTACTACACCCTGCAGATTCTTGCCTACACCCAGTTTACAAGAGGCCTGAAGGCTAACGACACGAAAGTCTATTCGGACTTCATGTCACCCTTCGACCTGAACGTTGGTCTTGGTATGGAGTATAAGGTAGAGGCTTTGAACAAGCGTCTTACGGGAACACTGAACTTCCTGCCGCTGTCCTACAACTTCCGCTATGTAGACCGCCTGGCGTTGTCTACCAGCTATGGTCTCAAGGAAGGGAGTCACGCGATGCACGACTTCGGTTCTCAGCTGACCATCGACCTGACCTGGAAGATGGCCGATCAGATCTCCTGGAAGACCCGTCTCTATGGCTTTACCTCATACAAGCGTGCCTTGGTGGAGTGGGAGAACCTGATTACGCTGCAGGTGTCGAAGTATATCTCGGCCAACCTGTTCCTCTATCCTCGCTTCGACGACTCAGGCAAGCGCAACGACAGCACGGGCTACCTGCAGTTCCAGGAGTACAGCTCGCTGGGCATCAGCTATTCCTTCTAATATATAATATGGTATGAAAGAAAAAGGAGAACAGTCAGGACTGCTCTCCTTTTTCTTATTCTGTCATGTCGCCTTCTATGTATAGGCGTGTCATTTCTACAGCTCCGTTAGTGCGGACGGTAATGGATTTCTTGAAGTGTCCGGGAAATTTGCCTGCGCCGTTGTAGGTGACCTTCAGCTCTCCCTTTTCGCCGGGCATCACGGGAGCCTTGGTGTACTCAGGCACCGTACATCCGCAGGATGCTATGGCCTGATTGATAACCAGCGGCTGCTCGCCCACGTTGGTATAAGTGAACGTACAGGTAACCTTTGATTCCTTCTCAGGGAAAGACCCAAAGTTGTGAGTTGTCTTTGTAAACAATATCTGTGCGGGCTTCTGGCCTTTCTGGCTATTCTGTGCCACCATCGTTGACATGCAGCATGTCAAAAGCAGGGTTGCTAATATCAGTTTCTTCATGTTCTTTTCTGTTTTTAATCAATAATCGTTGCAAAATTAAGCTATTTTCTTCATTGTTGTATCATTTCCTTTTGGTTTTTTGCTTAATTTAACGCTCAGATGATATTTCCCCGCCAGGTATATTATGTTTCCAACTTGTAGACATGTGTGCACAAGTTGTAGACATGTGTCTCCAAGTTGGAAACATAAGTCTACAAGTTGTGTACATAAAACTCGTAGCGTGATAAAATCTTTTTGCAGGCTGTGCAGAAACAAGTTGCAGAGAAAAATGGGCCGACTATTTGGTCAGTCCGTTTTTTATTACTACCTTTGCACCTCGAAAAATAAAACTATTATATATATAATAATGTATAGGACGAATACTTGTGGCGAGCTGCGGCTTGCCAATGCCGGACAACAGGTGACGTTGGCCGGCTGGGTTCAGAGAACACGAAAGATGGGTGGTATGACCTTTGTCGACCTGCGCGACCGCTATGGTATTACTCAGTTGGTGTTCGACGAGTCTAAGGATGCTGCTTTGTGCGAACAGGCCAACCGCCTGGGCCGTGAATGGTGTATCCAGGTGAAAGGTGTGGTGAGCGAGCGTCAGTCGAAGAACTCCAAGATGCCTACTGGCGACATTGAGATTCTGGCTGCCGAGCTGAATGTGCTGAGCGAGAGCCAGACACCTCCCTTCACTATCGAGGACCAGACTGATGGTGGTGACGACATCCGCATGAAGTATCGCTATCTGGATTTGCGCAGGAATTGTGTCCGCAAGAATCTGGAACTGCGCCATCGTATGACCATATTGATTCGTAACTTCTTGGATTCGAAGGACTTTATCGAAGTGGAGACACCTATCCTGATTGGTTCTACCCCGGAGGGTGCTCGCGACTTCGTGGTGCCCTCGCGCATGAATCCTGGGCAGTTCTATGCCCTGCCTCAGAGTCCGCAGACATTGAAGCAGCTGCTGATGGTCAGCGGTTTCGACCGCTACTTCCAGATTGCCAAGTGCTTCCGCGACGAAGACCTGCGTGCCGACCGCCAGCCTGAGTTTACGCAGATTGACTGCGAGATGTCGTTTGCCGACCAGGAGGATGTTCTGGAAATCTTTGAGGATTTGGCCCGTCATTTGTTCAAGGAGGTGCGCGGCGTTGAGTTGCCCAAGCTGGAGCGCATGACGTGGCATGAAGCCATGCGCCGTTTCGGAAGTGACAAGCCCGACTTGCGCTTTGGTATGGAGTTTGTCGAGCTGATGGACGTTCTGAAGGGTACAGGCCAGTTCCCCGTGTTCAACGAGGCAGAGTATATTGGCGGTATTGTCGTGCCCGGTTGTGCTGACTATACCCGTAAGCAGCTCGACCAGTTGACCGACTTTGTAAAGCGTCCGCAGGTGGGTGCCAAGGGTTTGGTATATGTCAAGTTCAATGCCGATGGCAGCGTGAAGACGAGCATCGACAAGTTCTATGCTCCTGAGGTCTGGGCTAAGTTGAAGGAGAAGTCGGGGGCCAAGGACGGCGACCTGGTGCTCATTCTGAGTGGCGACAAAGCCAACAAGACGCGTACGCAGCTCTGTACCCTGCGTCTGGAGATGGGTGACCGCCTGGGGCTGCGTGACAAGAACGTGTTCAAGTGTCTGTGGATTGTCGACTTCCCGCTGTTTGAGTGGAGCGATGAGGAACAGCGCCTGATGGCTACCCACCATCCGTTCACACTGCCCAATCCTGACGACATTCCCCTTTTGGATACTGCCCCGGAGAAGGTTCGTGCCGTAGCCTACGACTTCGTATGTAATGGCATCGAGGTGGGTGGTGGCTCACTGCGTATCCACGATGGCAAGCTGCAGGAGAAGATGTTCCAGATACTGGGCTTTACCCCAGAGCGCGCTATGGCACAGTTCGGCTTCCTGATCAATGCCTTCAAGTATGGTGCTCCTCCTCATGCCGGGTTGGCCTTTGGCCTCGACCGCTTTGTCAGCATCATGGCGGGGCTTGACAGCATTCGCGACTGCATTGCATTCCCGAAGAATAATTCAGGACGTGACGTGATGCTGGATGCCCCAGGCGAACTGGACCCTAAACAGTTGGAAGAGTTGCAGTTAGAGGTTCACTTGGCTGAATAGTAGCTTGACTTAGGTCAAGAATATGTGTGAAAAACGGAAAAAGCTGCTGTTTGCGATAACAACGTATATGAAAAGTTCTTAATTTTGCACTCGAAAAGAAAAAGGATAATAAAATCTATTTCAATAGAGTATTAATTTTTAAAGAACTATGGCAGAAAAAAAGACTACAAAGAAGGCCGCTGCTCCTAAGGCAGAAGAGGCTAAGAAGACAACCGCCAAGAAGGCTGCTGCTCCTAAGGCAGCTAAGGCTACAGTTGCCGTGAATGCTGAGAACGCAGGTTTCAAGGCTGGTGATGTTTATCAGGCTCTTGCCGCTGCAGAGAAGGCTCTGACTGTTAAGGAGATTGCAAAGGCTGCAAAGATCAGCGAGGAGGAGACTCTGCTGGGTCTGGGCTGGCTCTTCAAGGAGGGTAAGCTCGCCGCTGCTGATGACAAGGTTACGCTTGCTTAATCAAATTTAGAGAAGCATAAAAGGGCCGGTAAGCTGCTGAAGGCATACCGGTCTTTTTTGTATAAAGTTTACGTTTTGTCATACGATCAACAGATACTGAGAGTCCTCACTGAGGCAGGGACAAGGGGAATAAGTGTGCAGGCACTGACTAAGCATGTTTATAACATGAACTGTACCTTCTTCAACCAGCCGGACTATGAGGAAATCCACACCTATGTCCAGCAGTATATGCTGCGCAACTCCAAATCGTCGCAGTCGCTGATTGAGCGTACAGACCGCAGGGGCCGTTATCGTTTGAACACTCGGGGGTCGGCTGATGCCCAGCAACTCATGCTCCAGTTCCGCGAGAAGCAGGAAGAGGAGAAAGAAGAAGAGGAGACCAAACCTCAGCAAGACCTCTCACTCGATTTGTTTGATACCCTCGTATAACTCCAGCAATTCCTCTGCAGTCTTTCTCCAGGAGAACAGCTTGGCCCTTTCTATTCCGATTTTCTCTTGCTTCTGATAGAAGACTTCGTCTGTCTCCAGGCGTATCATCATTTCTGCTATCTCGTCACTGCTTTCCGGATTGATGAGGATGGCATCTTCCCCTCCAATCTCAGGCATTGACGACGTGTTGCTGGTGATGACAGGAATGCCGCAGGCCATTCCTTCCAGCAGTGGTATGCCGAAACTCTCGCGCAGCGAAGTGTAGAGAAAGGCAAAGGCATTATTATATATATAAGGTAGGTCGCTGTTGACGATATATCCGGGCATGACGATATGCTCGCGGATGTTCTCTATCCCGTTGCGCTCGATGATTCCGTTCAGATATTCACCGTTCAGGTCGGCCATCAGCAACTGACGCTTCTTGTCGGAGCGAGTCAGGTATTTTGAGTACGCCACCAAAGTCCGTTCTGTATTCTTCTTAGGGTCGGTATTGCCAAGGAAGAAGAAATATCCAGGCTGGTCTATATATTTTCTGTAGACATCCTCTTTGTCTTCCAGCGGTCTGAACCATTCGTTGTAGCCATTGTAGATCATGGCCATCCGCTGGCGGGGAATCTGCAGCTTGCGGATGATATTCTCCATCTCGAAGTTCGACACGGTGATGATGCGTTGGCACTTGTCCAGTATGCGCGGCACCACCAGTCGGCGGTATAGCCAGCCCATGTTCTGGTAGAGCGAATGGTTCTGCTTGTCGCGCGGTTCGAGGAAGATGATGTCGTGCAGCGTCAGCACCAGCGGTATGTTGCACCAGATGGGGGCGGTGTTGCTGGTGCAGTGTAGGAGTTCTATACCATAACGCTTGGCGGCTCGTGGCAGTGCCCACTGTTCCCAGAGCGGGTAGGAGGGACAGCGCAGCTCTACGACATGCACATGCTGCGTACTCTCCAGACAGCGGTCTTCGCCTGGCTTCACGAATACATAGAATTCGTGGGGCGTGTCCATCTGCTGCAGTTCGCGTATCTCCTGCAGTACCACATAGTCCATACCATGTTTGTTCTTGCGGAATATCCGCTGGGCTTCTATACCGATCTTCATATACTTAAGAGGTTAGGCTGTTTCTATGGGCGACAGGTTCTTGATAGTCTTGGCTGGTACGCCCGCCACCAGCGTGTTGTCTGGCACGTCCTTGGTAACAACTGCGCCAGCAGCTACCACACAGTGACTGCCGATGGTGACGCCGGGCAGCACTACGGCATTGGCTCCTATCCATACGTCGTCGCCAATGACAACGGGATTCGTCGAAATGCCCTGCTCGTCGATGCGAAGACTGGGGCTGTCAAAGTTATGATTGAGTGCCGTCACCACAATGCCCTGAGCCAGATTGACGTGATGGCCTATGCATATAGGACCAATCAGCGTACAGTGGATTCCGATGCGCGTATAGTCGCCAATAGTCACGTCGCCTACAGCATTGTTGATGCAGCAGTACGACTCCACCACACTCTTCCTGCCCAGCCAGAACCGGCGGTAGGGTGGGGTGTCCATCCGCACACTGGAATAAATCTTCGCCCCGCGGCCACGATGCTGGTACAGCGGTGCCAACAGCCTCACATACCACCGAGGCCGAGCGTCACGCTGGTTCATGATGAGATAGTCAATCCATCGCTTCAGCCTCGGGCTGCCTTTCAGTCCCTGTCTCAGCGCTTCTTTGTCTTTCATGCAACAAATTTACGACTTATTCTTCATTATTCCAAATTTTTTTGCTATTTTTGCAGAGTGAAAATACTGTTTCTTGTCTATCATGGCTTTTCGGAGCATAGTGGAATCTCGAAAAAGATTCACTATCAGGTGAAAGGACTTCGTGAGAATGGTCACGATGTGCGCCTGTGTTACTATGACTTTTCGCCAACGGGGCATCGCTGCCGTTTCGTCGATGGACAGGTGATTCAAGACTATGGAACGGGCATCTGGGCAGGTCTGCGCCAGCGGCTGAGCTACGATGGCATCTATGACTATTGCCTCCGCGAAGGCATCGAGTTCGTCTATGCCCGCTGCTTCCAGAATGCCAATCCCTGGCTGATACGCTTTTTCAGGCGACTGCGTCAGACCGGCATTCGCGCGGTAACCGAGATTCCTACCTATCCATATGATGAGGAGTTCAGGAACTTCTCGCCCAAAGAGCGCATGCAGCTGAAGGTCGACCAGCTTTTCCGCCATCGCCTTTATCAATATATGGACGCGATGGTCACCTTCTCCGATGCCACTGAAATCTTCGGACAGCGCACCATCCGCATCTCCAATGGTGTTGACTTCGACAGTATTCCCTTGCATTCGCCTCTCACCTCTCACCCTTCACCTCTGCACTTGATCGGTGTGGCCGAGGTCCATGCCTGGCACGCTTTCGACAGGGTGATGGCGGGTATTGGCGAGTATAAAGGCTCCACTCAAGTATATTTCCATGTTGTTGGTGGTGTACATCCAAACACGATGAAGCACGTTTTCAAGCCTATTATCGAGAAATATGGGCTACAGGACAGGGTCGTCTTTCACGGTCAGCTTTTTGGCGAGGCTTTAGATGCCGTCTTCAACCAGTGCCAGTTTGCCATCGGCTCCTTGGGCCGCCACCGCTCTGGCATCACGGTCATCAAGACTCTGAAGAACCGTGAATACGCTACACGCGGTATACCTTTTATATATAGTGAGCAGGATTCCGATTTTGACCAACAGCCTTATGTGTTAAAGGCTCCTGCTGATGAGTCGCCCGTCGATATTCAGCAGATTATTGACTTCATGGCAAGTTTCACCATGCGTCCAGAGGAGATACGCAAGACGGTAGAGCACCTTACTTGGAAGATTCAGATGCAAAAAGTAGTTGACGCCATTGTTGGCTAATGGTGCCGATGTCAAACTGGCGGGCAATAGCCAGTGCCTGTTTTGATTTCGATGGCCAGTCGAGTTGTGTGGCTTGCTTCATTTGACTTGCCAACCCTTTCACATCGCCAACAGAGAAGTAAAGTCCGAAGTCGCCCATGATTTCATGGCTGGTAGGCAGGTCGGAGGAAACGACAGGCAGTCCATGGGCCATAGCCTCTACCAGCACCAGCCCAAAGCCTTCCCACCTGGAACTGAGTACATATATCTGAGCGTCGCTATAATAGGATTGAATGTCACAGGTGAAGGGGTGTATGGTGACTCTGCCTTCCAGCTTGTATTCCTTGATCAGCTTCCGATACATAGGTTCCTCCACACCTTCACCGACAATGTCGAGTGTCCACTCCTGATTGGTTTGTGCAAAGAGACGGAATGCTTCTATCAGCAGGTCGAAGCCCTTGTGTAGACGGGAAAAACGGCCTACGGCCAGAAACTTTTTCGACGTACCCTTCGATGGTTCACCGGGCCGCAGCGTCAGTGGGTTGTAAACCACCTGTGTGGGGAAGGAGTATCGTCGTGCGTCAAAGTGACTCAATACGATGGTCTTGTCGAGCTTCTGCAGCTGATATTCGTAATGCTTGCGCAGTTCTGGGCCTATGTAGGTTGAGCCTTTGCCAAACAGAGCTTCGTAGGAGTTGTGTATCCATCCTATCAGCTGTACACCACTCAGTTGCCGTTTACATGCTGCCAGCCTGATCGCCAGCGGAGCATGTACACCGATGATGGTGTCATAGCCTCCCTCACGGAGCTTGTCTGCCAGCTCGTTGCGTTTCTCCGATGGGAACGAGCTGTGGGCATAGAGGTCGGAGGTGAAGCGGTTCTGTGGCAAAATCCTTCGAAACAGGTAGCTGTATGCCTTGCACATGCGTCTTTTCCATGCTGGGGTGGGACGGTAGGCAAAGAACCGATAGCGGATATCCGCCTCGTTCAATTCATAAAGGCTGGTATCCTGCTGGTCCTCACGGTCGAAGCTCAGGATGGTGACATCGCAGTCTTTAGCCAGTTCCTTGGCTATCACTGCCGTCACACGCTGCACTCCCCCGATGGAGAAGATAGAGTCAGTAAGGAAGCAGATTCGTTTCTTCATGCCTGCAAAAATACAATAAATTATTGATAGTTCCAAAAAAGTTTTGTATATTTAGAGAAAAATGCTTATCTTTGCCACGACGATAATGTGAACAGCTATGTCTAACTGGTACGATAAATACATGACCATCTACGGTCGCCCCTTCAGCGAGGTGCCGCAAGAGGTGATTGATGGTACGCGCGAACGTCTGGCCCGGTTGCAGAGTCCGGAACCACTGGCCAGCATCGTAGTGATAGGATATAACGAAGAGTCTCACCTGCAAGCCTGCCTTTGGGCTATCAGCGAGATTCAGTGCAAATATCCCGTAGAGATTATCGGTGTAGACAATGACTCCAAGGACCGTACGGCAGAAATCTATGAGAAGTCAGGAATTCCCTATTACACCGAGTACCAGCATTCTTGTGGCTATGCTCGTCGCTGCGGACTGCAACATGCCAAGGGGCGTTTCTATTTCGATGTAGACAGCGACACGCTCTATCCGCCCCATTACTATGAGGTGATGCTCGACCATCTGTTGAAGCCTGGTGTCAGCTGTGTGTCAGCAACCTGGAGCTACTTCCCTGACGAGAATCACTCTAAACTGTCATTGAAACTGTTCGAGATGGCCCGCGACCTATTCCTGTGGATTCAGCATTTCAAGCGGCCTGAGCTCTCCGTCCGTGGACTGGTCTTTGCCTACAATGCCGACTATGGTCGGCAGGAACCCTATCGCGTTGACATTATCCGAGGCGAGGACGGCTCTATGGCGTTCAATCTGAAGAAGTACGGCCGCATCGTCTTTGTCCGCGACCGTCGCTGCAGAGCTATCACAGGCTATGGCACCATCGGCAACCAGTCTATGTGGCAGAGCTTCCTCAGCCATGTGAAGATACAGATGAAAGGCATCACCCGCATCTTCCACAAAACCGACCACTATCATGACAGCGAAGATAATCTGGTAAAAAAAAGAATGAGCGTATGAATGACAAACCATTGAAGATAGTTTATTGTACACCGGCATTGTATCTGGCAGGCGGGGTGGAGCGTGTGCTGACACTCAAGGCAAACTATTTTGCCGAGCATTTCGGCTACGACATCACCATTATCCTGACCGACGGCAAGGGCAAGCCATTTGCCTATCCGATGTCGGACAAGATCAAGGTCATCCATCTCGATATCAACTTTGAGGAACTTTGGACCTGCTCGTTCCTCAAGAAGATATTTATTTATCTGAAGAAACAGCGCATCTATAAGCGCAAGCTGACTGAGGAGCTGATGCGTATACGGCCAGATATAACTGACTCGCTGTTACGTCGCGAAATCAATTTCATTACCGATATCAAGGATGGCAGCAAGAAGATAGGAGAGTTACACACCAGTCGTCAGAACAACCGTAGCTTCAAGGACAACGAGATTAATATTGTCAAAGCCCTCTTTGCTAAATACTGGAACTGGAGTCTGGTACGCAAACTGCGTAAGCTCGATAAGTTTGTAGTGCTGACGAATGAGGACAAAGAAGGATGGACAGAACTCGATAATGTGGTGGCCATACCTAATCCCGTTTCTTTTACTGCCAAGGCTCAAAGTACATTGACTTCTAAGCGTGTCTTGGCCGTAGGACGTTATGACTATGTTAAAGGCTTTGACCGACTACTGAAGGCTTGGGCTATGGTGGCAAGTAAACATCCCGATTGGACGATGGCTATTTATGGTGACGGCGATAAATCTCCTTACGAGCAACTGCGACAACAGTTAGGATTAGATGCTGCCCGTTGTCAACTGAATGGTGTAACTACAAATATACAAGATGAATACTTGGCCAGTGCCATGTATGTGGTGACCTCGCGCTATGAGGGTCTGAGTATGGCCATGCTCGAAGCCATTTCCTGCGGACTGCCCCTCGTGGCCTTTGCCTGCCCCTGTGGCCCGCGCGATGTGGTGGACGATGGCATCAATGGTTTTTTAGTAGAGAATGGCAATGTCTCACAACTTGCTGAGAAAATCATCTATATGATAGAACATCCTGAGGAAAGAACGCGAATGGGTGCAAATGCCGTCATTAAGTCTGCACGCTATAAAATAGACCGCTTGGCAAAAGATTGGCAGCAACTTTTTGAAAGTTTATAATTATTTCGTATCTTTGGCTTCGCCGAACTTACTTTTCGTTCGGAAATGAAATAAAAAGCTATTTTTCTTTCATTTCTCTCACTTATTTTGTAACTTTGCAAAAAGTTTTAGAGTATGGAGCAGTATAAAGGCATACCTTATGGCATCTCCAGTTTCAAGCAACTGAGGCGGGAGGGACTTTATTTTGTGGACAAGAGTCAGTATATCCAGAAGCTGGAGAACTCAGGTCATTTCCTGTTTCTTATTCGTCCGCGGCGCTTTGGTAAGAGTATCTTCCTCAATATGCTTCGTGCCTATTACGATGTGAATGAGTCCGACAGTTTCGATACGCTGTTCGACGACTTGTGGATTAAGGAACATCCCACGCCTGAAAAGTGTGGCTATCAAGTGATGTATCTGGATTTCTCACGGGTAGGAGGACGCAGTATTGACTTGGAACAGAATTTTGATGGTTATTGTGGCATACAGCTCGATGCTTTCTCAGTGGCCTATAAGCGGTTCTATCCGGAAGGGTTTACAGAGGCTGTTCATCATATCAAGACCGCCCGCCAGAAGCTGAACTATATCGATAGCGCAGCGAAAAGTGCCGGTTGTCGCCTTTATCTGATTATCGATGAATACGACAATTTCACCAATGGTGTGCTGAATGAAGAAGGAGAGAAAGTCTATCATGCGCTGACCCACGCCACAGGTTTCTACCGTGACATCTTCAAACAGTTCAAAGGTATGTTCGACCGCATCCTGATGCTTGGTGTGAGTCCAGTGACGATGGACGACCTGACTTCCGGTTACAATATAGCGACCAACATCACTATGCGGCCAGAGTTTAACATGATGCTGGGCTTCTCAGAGACAGATGTCCGTGAGATGATTCGCTATTATCAGCGTATGGGCAAGATTACCCGTGACGAAGACGGTATAGTTGAAGAGATGAAGCCTTGGTACGACAACTACTGTTTTGCCAAAGACAGCTTGGATACCGATCCTAAGATGTTCAATTGCGACATGGTGCTATACTTTTTGAACAATCTGATTCTTTCAGGACACTCGCCCGAGCAGATGATTGATCCCAACACCCGTACCGACTACGGAAAGATGAAGAAACTGATACGTCTTGACGGTACTGGCAGCTATCGTACAGGCATTATCAACGAGATAGCGGAGAAGGGTTTTACCATAGGGAATATTGAAGAGTCCTTCCCCGCAGAGCATCTTACTCAGCCCGAAAAGTTCAAGAGCCTGCTTTTCTATTATGGCATGTTGACCATTAGCGGACGTATGGGGGCTGTCTTGAAATTAGGAATTCCCAACAACAATGTACGACGACAGTATTATGACTATCTGCTGGAGGAATATCGTAACATCCATCCACTGCCTACCTACGAGTTGGATATACCCTATTATGAGGCTGCCGTCAATGGCAACTGGCAGGTGATGCTGAATCAGATGATGAAGATGTACAGTGAAAATACCTCCGTGCGTTCCCTGATAGAGGGAGAGCGCAATGTCCAAGGTTTCATGAATGCACTACTCAACCTGAACCCGTATTATCTGACAGCCCCAGAGGTGGAATTGAATCATGGCTATTGCGACTTCTTTCTGATGCCCGACCTGACGCGCTATCCCATGATAGAGCACAGTTATATCCTGGAACTTAAATATCTGAAAACCGATGCCTCTGATGGCGAAGCCCAAAGTCAGTGGGCAGAGGCTGTGAATCAGATAAAGCATTATGCTGAAGGCCCGAAGGTGCGGCTGATGATTCAGCACACGCAGCTACATCTCATTGTGGTACAGATTCGCGGCTACAAATTGGAAAAAATGGAAGAGATATTCTGATTTTTATGACATGGCATACGAAGTAACAATAGGAATACCGGTTTACAATGTCGAGAAGTACATCCGCCTGACGATGGACTCGGCATTGGCGCAGACCTTTGACAGCATTGAGTTCTTGGTGCTTGACGACTGTGGGACGGATGCGTCGATGGATTTTTAGTAGAGAATGGCAATGTCTCGCAACTGGCCGAGAAAATCATCTATATGATAGAACATCCTGAGGAAAGAGCGAGGATGGGGCAGAAGGCCAAGTTAAAGTCGGAACAGTACAAGATAGAGAATCTGGCACAAGTTTGGAAACGGCTCTTTGAGAGTCTATAGTCATATATAAATTTTAATGTGTAAGCAATGAAGATACTATATGCTTTAGAGTCAGTTAATCTGGCCGAAGGTTTTGACCGCGTGATTATCGAAAAGGCCAACTATTTTGCTGAGCATGGCTACGACACTATTATCTGTGTCACCTCGCATGCTTTGGCCGAACCTTACTTCCCCATCTCTGAGAAGGTGAGAGTGGTCGATCTGGGGCTCGACTTTCATCAGCAGTATGGTCATAATCTGGCTTATCGCGCCTACATCTATTTTACGCTGATGCATCGCTATAAAAAAGCCATGAAGCACCTGCTGGCAGAGGAGAAACCTGATATTGTGATTACTTCGCTGGGGCGCGAGATTGATTTTATTGCCGACATGCAGGATGGCAGTGTGAAGATTGGCGAGAGCCATATTGCAAAGGGCTTTGCCCGCAACTTCCACCTGATGGAGCAGCGTGGAGGGCTCTACCGCCTGATAGCCCGCCATTGGCGACGCAAACTGGAGCAGGCTGTGCGTAAGCTCGATGCCCTGGTGTTGCTGACCCGGCACGATGCCGACTCCTGGGCTGGGCTGACACGTACAGAAATTATTCCCAACTCCATGCCCTTCTTTCCAGAACAAGCCAGTTCATGCGAGAACAAGCAGGTAATATTCGTAGGACGTTTCAGCGAACAAAAAGGACTGAACTATTTGATAAAGACGTGGGAAGGTGTTTACAAGAAACACAAAGACTGGACACTTCACATGTATGGCGAGGGAGAGCAGAAAGCAATCCTGCTTGACCTGATTGAGAAAGCGGACCTCACCGATGCCGTTGTGGTCCATGAGCCCACACGGCAGATTATGGAGAAGTATCAGGAAAGCAGCATCTTCTTGCTCACTTCAAGGTTTGAGGGGCTTCCTATGGTGTTGATTGAAGCCCAGGCGTGTGGTCTGCCTATCGTGTCTTTTAATTGTCCTTGGGGACCGGCTGACATTATCAAGAATGGTGAAGATGGCTTTCTGGTAGAGTACCTGAATACCGATGAGGCCGCACATCGAGTCTGTCAGCTGATAGAGAACGATGAGCTGCGCAAACGCATGGGCAGGCAGGCCCGCATCAATGTGCAGCGCTATAGGCGTGATAAGGTGATGAAACGGTGGACTGACTTGTTTGAGAGTCTGCGGAGTTAGCGGCCTGTCTGGCGACGGCGGCGCTTGAATCTGTTCCATGCGGCAATGCAATTCCGGACATGAATGTATAACATAGGCGCATGCCAGAATAGCCATGTCTCCATACGCTGCTTCAGCCCGTGTTCGAAGTTGAGTTGGGGTACTTCGTGCCTGAGCATGTGGATGACTTTTAATCTGTCACTGGGCTTCTTTATGGTATATAATACAGAATAGACTAAGGTCGTAACATCGTTGTGCAGGTCTTCCAGCAATTTGTGCTTTATTTCTGGTGTCAAGCCTTCTATGTGGGTCAGTTCCCATGTCTTTCCTATAGCTACGCACCAGTCGTTTACCCTCGGAATGTCCAGACCTGTAGTGATGGCTCCGGCACGTCCTGTCCTGTATATGTTAAGTAGCCATGAAGCACGAAGACATTTGCCAGCTTTCAGATAGGCCTCATGTGTAAACGGAATATCCTCGTAGCAGATGCCTGGAACAAAATGCAAGTTGTTTGAATGGAGGAAATTGCGCTTATACAGAGTCCGCCAAACATAGCATTCGTAAGAAATTAAGTCATAGAGGAACAATTCTTTGCCTGTCGTCTCTCTGCAAGCGAATGCTTCTCTTTGTGAAGGCTCGTTTTCCTTCAAAGCGGCAATTTCTTCATCTTTCATCTTGACAAAGTCGGCCACCACCATGTCGGCTTTTGTCTCTAAGGCTTTTTTCAGCAGGGGCTTGTCACATCCTCCACGCAGTCTCCACCACAGAAATAGACGCTTGACAGTGA
>CAMNPM010000021.1 GCA_946548065.1 uncultured Prevotella sp.
TAGCAGCATTTGGGACAGATAAGAACCAAATCATAATTAAATGAAGAAGTAGCGGTGTTCAACTCTTGGACGTCGCTACTTCTTGTTAGTATGGGACAGATGTAAGGTAAACGAGTGTTATCTTGTCAGCCCCTGTTCAAGCCGCTTGCGTCTGTTCACCCAAAGCCTCTGTATCTCTGCCTGATGCTCCGCTTCAGGCAGGGAGATGACATACACATACCATACACATACCATACACATACCATACACATGCCATACACATACCATACCCTTGAGTATGGCTACAATATGGCATCATAGGGAGAAAACCGAGGCATCTCCCTGCATAATTATTATTACCTGTGACAGAACGTGGTGAAGTGGATTGTAAATGGATGTGCTGAAATAATTGTGATATGGTCGTTAAATAGAGAATTGTTGAAGCATTTTTCTGCTTTTTATTTGGTTATGTAATAAAAATGCCGTACATTTGCAGTTCTGAAACTAAAAAGAGCGACTACTGATATGATACGAAAACTCCTTCTGACGTTGTTGACAGCCCTGCTGCTGGTGCCCGTGGTGGCCGAGGGCGGGGTGCCCGACATCAAGTTCCGACGGCTGGATACGCGCAACGGACTGTCGAACTCGCAGGTGAACTGCGTGTTCCGCGACTCGCGCGGATTCGTGTGGATAGGTACGGCCTACGGTCTGAACCGCTACGACGGCTACCGCGTGAAGACCTACTTCTCGAACATGCGCGACACGACGACGATGCGCGACAACTATACCGACGGCATCATGGAGGACTATGAGGGCAGGCTGTGGCTGAAGCAGGGCATGAACTACTCGGTGTATGACCCCGTGACGGAGAAGTTCGAGCGCGACCCGTCGCGCGTCGTGTCACGCTTCCTGCCCGGCCACAACGCGGTGGAGAAGTGCTATATCGACCGCGACAAGTGCTACTGGATCAAGTTCTACGACGAGGGCATCTTCTACTACAACCCGAAGACGAAGAAGACGAAGGAGTTCAAGATGGGCTACGGCAAGAACCAGATTAAGGAGCATTATGCCATTGCCGCTATGACTGACTATCCGAGCGGACTGGTAATCATGACCTATACGGGCGAGCTGGTGTGCCTGAACGGCAAGACGGGTGCCATAGAGTGGGAGAACACGTGGATGCACGACAACGGTGTGCTGCAGAGCCAGAACTACAAGCTGCTGATAGACAAGGAGGAGAACCTGTATGTGGTGGCCGAGCACTTCACCTATATCTTTATCCTGAAGGAGATGCGCTGGTATAACACGGTGCGCGACCTGATGCTGTCGCGCGGCATCGAGGGACTGCCCGAGGGCCTGCAGGTATGGGATGTCAAGATAGACCACAAGGATCGCATGTGGGTGGCTACTGACCACGAGGGCCTGTTTGTCATCGACCCCAAGGACAAGGAGGTGCGCCAGCTGCTGAACAACAAGTTCGACGAGAGTACGCTGAGCGACAACACGCCCCGACAGGTGTATGTAGACCAGTTGGGGCATGTCTGGATCAGTACCTATAAGAATGGTGTGAACGAATTTAAGGAGGGTCTGGCCAGCATCCGCAGCCTGGACCAGCTGGGCGACATCAACACCGTGACGGAAGACAAGTACGGCAACTACTGGCTGGGCAGCAACACCAACGGCATACTGGTGTACGACCCGAAGGTTGACGAGGTGGTGGCGCACTATACGAAGGAGAACAGCGCGCTGAAGGGCAACGTGATGGTGGGCAGCTGCACGGCCAGCGACGGCAGCATCTGGTTTGGCTCGTATAACGGCGGACTGACGCGCTGCATCCCCTCGAAGGAGAATCCCCACCAGGCCACCATCGTGAACTGGAGCGTGACGGACGAGCCCGGCGGGCTGGCCACGAACAACGTATGGAGCGTGACGGAAGACCGCTGGCACCGCATCTGGCTGGCCACCCTGGGCGGAGGCATACAGATGCTGGACCTGAAGACGGGCAAGTTCCGCACGTGGAACCAGAAGAACACGCCAACCCTGCCCAGCGACTATATGACCAGCGTGTGGTGGATCAAGAAAGGCTGGCTGATGGTAGGCACGAGCTGGTTCTGGTGCTTCGTCAACCCCCTGACGGGCAAGCTGGCCAACCGTGTACTGCCTGAGATGGAGAACTTCCCTTCGAACATGGGTTCCACCAGCTGTGTGATAGAAGACTCGCGCGGACTCATCTGGCAGGGCTCTGCCTCTGGTGCCGCCGTGTACGACCAGAAGACACAGCGCGTGTGGCTGCTCGATATGTCGCACGGACTCTTCGGTTCGAGCATCAACGGCATCGTGGAGGACCAGGACCACACGATGTGGGTGGTGACTGAACACGGTGTGTCGAAAATACTTCCCGAGAAGACCGAGGACGGGGGGTGGACCTTCACGGTGCGCAGCTATAACAACCGCGACGGCCTGCAGCCAGAGACCTATAACCAGCGCTCCACCTGTCTGACGCACGACGGACTGATACTCATAGGCGGACAGGGCGGTCTGGACATCATCAACCCCAAGGCCCTGTCGAACGTGAAGAGCAAGGAGCGTCCCGTGTTCAGCGGACTGCAGCTCTTCGACGAGGACGTACCTGTGGGCAGGGAGATTGACGGCCGCGTCATCCTGGACGAGGCGCTGGACATCTGCCGTGAAATCACGCTGCGGTTCAACGACCAGTTCACCATCCAGCTGGCCAGCGACGCAGGCAACGTGGACAACGGCAAGCGATTCGTCTATTGGCTGGAGGGATTCCATGAGAACTGGGTGAAGACCTCGGAGCTGAACCCCAACATCACCTATAATTCGCTGCGCGCAGGCAGCTATACGCTGCATGTGAGGATGCTGAACGACGACGGTACCTTTGGCGAGGAGGAGAGTACGCTGGAGATTACCATCCAGCCCGCCTTGTGGCGCAAGCGCTGGATGATGCTGCTCTACATCCTGCTGATTGCTGCTGCCGCCTGGTTCTGGCGCAAGTGGTACCAGAAGCGTATGGAGAAGAAGGCCCAGGCTGAGAAGCTACAGCGCGACACTGAGAAGATGCAGTGGATGGGCGAGATGCGCGCCCAGCTGGCCGAGGAGCGCCGCCAGATGATGGCTGGTGTACACTCTGGCGAGATGTATCATGAGGAGGAGAAGGCCACCATCACGCTGCATGCGGTGGAGGAAGACCTGGTGAAGGCGCTGAAGGGCATCTGCAAGAACTTCCAGACTACCCCTGACGGAAAGAAGGCTAAGCTGAGCTGCCGGTCGTTGGTCGACGACCTGCATGTGCGGTTCGACTACAATCTGATAGCCGAGGCGATGAATATCCTGCTGCACAACAGCGTGAGGTTCTCGCCGGGCAACTGCCAGATTACCGTCAACATAGGGCGCAGCGGGAAGAACAAGGCAATCATCCAGGTGGCCGACAATGGTCTCGGCATCCGCGACGAGTTTAAGGCTACCGCCTTCGAACCCATGCTGGGCGGCGAGGGCATCGGTCTCGACCGGGTGAAGGACATCGTGGTGGCCCACGGCGGCGAGATACGTCTGGAGGATAACCCTGGCGGTGGCACCGTGTTTGTCATCACCCTGCCTGTCGAGGCTGAGGTGGAGGTTGAGGAGGCCGTAATGATGGACGACGATGAGTAACCTACGGCTGCTGGCTCTGCTGTTGCTGACGGCCAGCGTGAGTGCCGGGGCTGTGGTGTCGACGGAGATGAAGTTCCGACGGCTCGACACCCGCGACGGACTGTCGAACACGCAGGCCAATGCCGTGTTCCGCGACTCGCGCGGCTTCGTGTGGATAGCATCGCCCTACGGACTGAACCGCTACGACGGTTACCGATGCCGCACCTATTATTCACATCCCAAGGATACCACATCGCTGCTGAGGAGTGCTGTCGACGATGTGCAGGAAGACGCTCTGGGCAGGCTGTGGCTGCGCCACGGGGTGCAGTATTCCGTGTTCGACCCCGTCAGCGAGCGCTGCGACCGCCATCCTGAGCACTGGCTCCGCCAGCAGGGACTGACGGGCAACGTGGAGCGGCTGTATATAGACCGCCACCAGAACTTCTGGGTGAAGACCTACGACGAAGGGCTGTGGTTTCTGAACCCACGTACCAAGACGGTGCGCCGCTTCTCGTTTGGCAACGGAGCACAGCAGGTAGGCACCGACTTTGGGGTGAGCGACTTTGACGAGCGTGGCAACAGTCTGCTGATGATCTCGAACAACGGCGACCTGATATGCTTCAATACCCAGAAGATTCACATCTCGTGGAAGAGCAGCCGCCTGCGCCGTATGGGTGCGCCCCGCAATTCGGGATATCAGTTGCACATCGACACGCAGCAGAACATCTGGACACTGACAGACAAGGGAGCCTTCGTCTACCTGCGGCAGGAGGGACGCTGGATACACTCTGCCGTAGAAGCCTTGCGCCACCTGGGCGTCAGCGTGGCACTGGACGAGCTGATGGTGTGGGACGCGGTGACCGACAGGCACGGGATGCTGTGGCTGGCCACTGACCACGAGGGACTGTGCGTGGCCGACCTGAAGAACGGAAGGCTCTATCAGTATAAGAGCGTGAAGCACGACGAGACCACCATCAGCGACAATACCCTGCGCCGCATCTATCGCGACCAGCAGGACCGCATGTGGATAGCCACCTATATGAACGGGGTGAGCTACTATGCCGACAATCTGTATAACTTCCGTCATCTGGACCTGGGCAACGTGAACACCGTGCTGATAGACCAGCAGGGCGACTGCTGGGCAGGCAGCAACGACGACGGCATCATCCGCTACCGCCTGGATACGGGCGAGCGTACCGTATATAATAAGGTAAAGAGCGGGCTGGGGTCGGACATCATCGTGAGCAGCCTGTCGGCCAAAGACGGAACACTGTGGTTTGGTACCTACGAGGGCGGACTGACCCGCTATCGGCAGGGACAGTTTACCACCTACAAGGCTACGGGCGACGCTGACGGACTGGCCAACAACAGCGTGTGGAGCATTGGTGAAGATGCTGACGGGAATATCTGGATTGGTACGCTGGGTGGCGGACTGCAGCGCATAGACCGCCAGACGGGCCGCTTCACCACACTGAACCAGGACAACTCCGACCTGCCCAGCAACTACGTGTCGTCGATACAGTATCTGAAGAGTGGCAAGCTGCTGGTGGGGCATACGGAGTTCTACTCGCTGGTGGACACCAAGACGCTGACGGTGGAGAACCGGAGGATAGAAGAACAGCAGTCGGACATCCCCATCACGCCTACCACTAATGTGGTGATGCAAGATAGTCGCGGGCTTATCTGGCAGGGGGCTGCCTCAGGAGTCACCGTGTGCGACAGCCAGACTGGCACCGTCAGTCAGCTCGACATGAAGTCGGGGCTGGTGGGTTCGACAGTCAACGGCATCGTGGAAGACCGCCACCATGTGGTATGGGTGGTTACGCAGCACGGCATCTCCAGCGTCGTGGCCCAGAAAGAAGGCGACGGCAGATGGACCTTCATGGTGCGCAGCTATAACAACCGCGACGGACTGCAGGACGGTCCGTTCAACCAGCGGTCGGTCATCGTGACCCCTCAGGGCGACATCGCGGTGGGTGGGCATGAGGGTATCGACTTCTTCAATCCCCAGAAGATGGTGCCGCTGAGCGCAAGTGCCGAGAGACCGATGATCAGCGGACTGAAGGTGATGGACCGCAACATATACGGCCTGCCAGAGAAGCTGAGTCTGGCTGCCGACGAGAACCAGTTTGTGGTGTGCCTGTCGACCAACAGTGGTGAGGTGCACAACCGCATGCGCTTTGCCTACCGCCTGGAGGGGCTGGGGAGCCAGTGGCGCTATACCGACGGCAGTACCCCCGACATCAGCTATATGGGTCTGGCCCCAGGCAGCTACACCTTCCGCGCACGGCTGCTCAATGCTGACGGTACGCTGGGCGACGACGAGGTGCGGCTGGCCATCAGTGTGGCTCCGCCCTGGTATCGCTCGTGGTGGATGAATGTCTGCTATCTGGCACTCACCGCCCTGCTGTTCTATTGGTACTACCGGCGCAGTCAGGAGAAGCTGCGCCTGCAGAAGCTGAAACTGGAGCGGGAGAACAG
Organism: uncultured Prevotella sp.; assembly: GCA_946548065.1. Classification (GTDB taxonomy): domain Bacteria; phylum Bacteroidota; class Bacteroidia; order Bacteroidales; family Bacteroidaceae; genus Prevotella. The sequence goes on from CAMNPM010000021.1 coordinate 6,112, forward strand.
CCACCGCATAGGCGAGCTGAAGCAGCGCTTTGCCGAGACGGTGAACGACGAGCTGCGCCTGCCGTTCCAGCACACCTTCGACAGCCTGAACGCCATGATGCAGCGCGAGACCGACGAGCAGCGCTATGAGCAGCAACAGCAGGTGTTCAGTCATGTAGAGCAGCTGCTGGAGGAGGTCAGCAAGCTGGGCGAGGTAGAACAGGAGAAAGGCAAGCTGAAACCTGAGATTCGCGAGCTGGAGATTGTCAGTCTGGACGAGAAGCTGGTGAAGGCCGCCACCGACTATGTGGAGAACAACCTCGACAATGCCGATATCAGCGTGGAGACGATGGCGGAGGCGATGAACATGTCGCGCGTACATCTATATAAGAAGCTGACAGCCATCACCGACCTGACACCCTCGGAGTTTATCAGGCAGATACGCCTGCGCCACGCTGAGCAGCTGCTGAGCAAGAGCCAGCTGACGGTGGCTGAGGTGGCCTACAAGGTGGGATTCAACAATCCACGCTACCTCTCGAAATACTTCAAGGAGATGTATGGGGTGATGCCTTCGGAGTATAAAAACCGTCAAAAAAACCAAAACGGCGGCAGTTGATAACATTTTAGTACGTGCGGAATGTGTTTTTTTTCGTACCTTTGCACCCACTGAAACTTAAAACAATAAACAATAACTCAATGAATATTCTGAAAACATTCATGGCGGGAGTGTTCCTGATGGCAGCCTCCGTGGCGATGGCCGACGGCTATACGGTCGAGGGGCAGTATGTGACGATTCCCGTGCAACAGACAAAGGCAGGCGGTGCTCAGGTGGTGCGCCTGCAAGTGGTGAACGACAACATTATCCGTGTGCAGGCCACCTCGGAAGCCAAGCTTCCTGCAAAGCAGAGCCTGATCATCGTCGAGCAGACGGCAAAGCCCAAGTTCAGCGTGACCGATGGCGACTATGTCTCCGTCAAGGCTGCTAATGTGGAAGCCCGGGTCGACAAGCAGACGGGTGCGGTCACCTTCTTCGATGCCACAGGCCAGCAGCTGCTGAAAGAGGCTGAGAACGGCAAGACCTTCAAGCCCTTCCGCGTGCCTGACCGCGAGATTGGTGTCGATGTGGCAAGGGTGCCTGAGAGCCAGCGCAACGGACTCACATGGCGCATGCTGTTCGACAGTCCTGAGGACGAGGCTTTCTACGGCCTGGGACAGCACCAGTCGGAGGAGCTGAACATGAAGGGCATGAACGAAGACCTGTTCCAGTATAATACCAAGGTGAGTGTCCCCTTCGTGCTGTCAAACAAGAACTACGGCCTGCTGTGGGACTCGTACAGCTACTGCCGTTGGGGTAATCCAGAGGAATACCTGCAGCTGGGCAAGGCCTTCAAACTCTACGACCGTCAGGGCAAGGAAGGCCATCTGACGGGCACCTATACCGACAAGAACGGCAAGCGGCTGGTGCGCGATGAGGACTCCATCTATTACGAGTTCGACTGTCCGGCAGCTTCTGTGCTGGCCAGCCAGACAGAGCCGGGAGGCATCAAAAACCTGCCCAAAGGCTTCGAACTGAGCGGAGCCAACGTGGTGTACGAAGGCTTCATCGAGCCGGAATGCTGCGGCAAGTGCAAGGGTAAGGAGGAACTCTACCGCTTCATCCTCTACTATGCCGGATATATCAAGGTGTACATCGACGGCAAGGAGGTGGTGGCCGAGCGTTGGCGCACAGCATGGAACCCCAATACCTATAAGTTTGCCGCCAAGCTCCAGAAGGGCAAGCGCGCCCAGCTGCGCATAGAGTGGCAACCCGACGGAGGCGTGTCGTACTGCGGACTGCGCGTAGCCAAGCAGAACAAGGACCAGGACAAGCTATCGGTGTGGAGCGAGATGGCCAAGGATATGGACTATTACTTCATTGCGGGCAAGAATGCCGACGAGGTGATTTCAGGCTATCGCACACTGACGGGCAAGGCTCCGGTATATCCCAAGTGGGTGCTGGGCTTCTGGCAGAGCAGGGAGCGCTACAAGACCAGTGGGGAGATAGAGTGGAACCTGGCTGAGTTCCGCAAGCGCCAGATACCTATCGACAATATCGTGCAGGACTGGAACTACTGGAAGGAGGACCAGTGGGGCTCTCACCAGTTTGAGGCTTCGCGCTATCCCAATCCCCAGGCAATGCTCGACAGCATACACCAGATGGGTGGCCGCTTCATGATCAGCGTATGGCCTAAGTTCTACTGCAATACCGCCAACTATAAGGAGCTGGACGCCAAGGGCTGGATGTATCATCAGGCAGTGACGGACGACATCCACGACTGGGTAGGTCCGGGCTATGTGGGTTCGTTCTACGATGCCTATGATGCCGGAGCCCGCAAGATGTTCTGGCGGCAGATGGACGAGAATCTGTTCTCGAAGTATAAGCACGGCATTGATGCCTGGTGGATGGATGCCTCAGAGCCCAATGTGCGCGACTGTACCCCGATGTGGTATCGCAAGGCCCTGAGCGGACCTACTGCCCTGGGCTCTACCACTGAGTATTTCAATGCCTACTCGATAGTCAATGCTGATGCCATCTACAACGGACAGCGCAGCGTCAATCCCAACCAGCGCGTGTTCCTGCTGACGCGTAGCGGCTTTGCCGGTGAGCAGCGTTACTCTACTGCCACCTGGAGCGGTGACATAGGTACCCGCTGGGAGGATATGCGCGCCCAGATGACGGCAGGACTGAACTACTCCATGTCTGGACTGCCCTTCTGGGGTATGGACCAGGGCGGCTTCTGTGTGGAAAACCGCTATGTGGAGGCCCAGCAGCTGTTTGAGCGTTCTGGTGTGGAGAACGAAGATCTGAAAGAGTGGCGCGAGCTGCAGGCCCGTTGGAGCCAGTTTGGCGCGTTCATCCCCTTGTTCCGTGTACACGGACAGTGGCCCTTGCGCGAAATCTGGAACCTGGCCCCCGACAATCATCCCTGCTACCGCTCGTTCGTGTATTACGACAAGCTGCGCTACCGCCTGATGCCTTACCTCTATTCGATGGCTGGATGGGTGCATCTGAACGACTATACCATGATGCGCGGTCTGATAATGGACTTCAACGGTGACAAGCAGGTGGAGAACATCAAGGATCAGTGGATGTTCGGCCCGGCGCTGATGGCTTGCCCCGTGGGCTACTATAAGGCGCGCAACCGTAGTGTCTACTTCCCCCAGCAGACGGGTTGGTACGACCTCTACAGCGGTGAGCATATCCAGGGCGGACAGACGCTCGTCGTGGATGCTCCCTACGAGAAGATTCCCGTCTTCGTGCGCGAGGGTGCCATCATTCCCTTCGGCCCAGAGATGCAGTATAGCGACGAGAAACCTGCCGACCTCATTACCCTTTATATCTATGCCGGCAAGGACGGACAGTTCCAGCTCTACGAGGATGAGGGTGTGAACTACAACTACGAGAAGGGCAAGTATGCCACGATAGACATCCGGTATGACGATGGCGCCCGCACACTTACCATTGGCCAGCGCAAGGGCTCGTTCAATGGTATGCTGAAGCAGCGCAAGTTCAACGTCGTTCTGGTGACCCCAGAGCGCGCTCGCGAACTCTCGTTCGAACCCCAGTCGGGCGTACAGGTCGACTATTCGGGAAAGCAGGTCAGCGTGAAGCTATAGCCCACAGGGACTGGCAGTTTTTTCTTCTGCCGCTCCTTTGATACAAACACAAAAGTCTGTGAGACACGGCGTAAGGTCGGTCTCGCAGACTTTTCGTAATTTTGCACCCAGATAAAATACTTCTTAAACTTTAACTTAAAACTCGAAACAGACAATGAAACAACTATTCACTGCGATGCTGCTGCTGTTGTCGATGACAGCTACAGCGCAAGACGCAACTCCAACACTACAGTCGCAGAAAGAGAATTTCTACATCTTCCTTTGTTTCGGTCAGTCGAACATGGAGGGAGCCGCACGGCCTGAGGCGGAAGATCTGGTGAGTCCTGGGCGGCGCTTCCTGCTGATGCCTGCTGTCGACGACCCGCAGCGCGGGCGCAAGATGGGAGAATGGTGCGAGGCCGTACCCCCTCTGTGCCGTCCTAATACCGGACTGACCCCAGTCGACTATTTTGGCAGGACGATGATTCAGACACTGCCTGAGCATATCCGTGTAGGCGTGATTCATGTGGCCATCGGTGGTATTCATATTGAAGGCTTCATGCCCGACAAGATTGCCGAGTATGTGAAGACGGCTCCGGGCTGGATGAAAGGAATGCTGGAGGCTTATGGCAACAACCCCTACGAGCGACTGGTGACGCTGGCCAAGAAGGCACAGAAGGATGGCGTGATCAAGGGTGTGCTGATGCATCAGGGCGAGTCGAACACGGGAGACCCGGCATGGGCCAACAAGGTGCAGAAGGTGTACGACAATCTGCTGGGCGACCTGCAGCTGAAGCCCGAAGAGGTGCCGCTGCTGGCCGGTCAGGTAGTGCAGGCCAATGGCGAGGGTCAGTGTCTGGCGATGAACAAGCAGATAGACGAGTTGCCCAAGACCCTGCATACGTCACAGGTGATTTCTTCTACGGGCTGTACCAACCTGCCCGACAAGTTGCACTTCGATGCCGCAGGCTATCGTGAGCTGGGTCGCCGCTATGGTGAGAAGATGCTCGAACTGCTGGGCTATCAGGTGCGCTCGCCCTTCACGGTGCCTGCCGATGCCAAGACTGCCGAGACCACCATTCCCGGCAACGAGTTCCCGAAGGTGGACGGCGAGCGTCGTGCCTACTTCCGTGTCAATGCCCCCGAGGCTCATAGGGTGCAGGTCGACATCTGTGGCAAGAAGTATGATATGCGCCGCGATGAGACAGGCATCTGGTGTGCCGTCACCGACCCGCTGGTCGTTGGATTCCACTATTACTTTATTAATATAGGAGGAGTCAACGTCATAGACCCCGCCACAGAGACCTTCTTCGGATGCAACCGCGAGGCGGGCGGCATTGAGATTCCTGAGGGTCCGGAGGGCGACTACTACCGTCCGCAGCAAGGTGTGGAACAGGGACAGGTGCGCAGCTTCTACTATTATGCACAGTCTACCAGCGAGTGGCGGCATGCTTTGGTGTACACCCCTGCCGGCTACGAGACGGGAAAGAAACGCTATCCGGTGCTCTACCTGCAGCACGGCATGGGCGAAGACGAGACAGGATGGTCGAAGCAGGGACACATGCAGCACATCATGGACAATCTCATAGCCAGCGGCGAGGCTGTTCCTATGATTGTCGTGATGGAGAGTGGCGATGTCAAGGCCCCATTCCGGCGCGAGCAGGGCTTTGAGAATTACGGTGCCTCGTTCTATAAGGTCATGATCAACGACCTGATACCAACCATAGACCAAAAGTTCCGTACCCTCAAAGACCGTGACCATCGCGCAATGGCCGGTCTTTCGTGGGGCGGACATCAGACCTTCGATATGGTGCTGAACCATCCGGAGCTGTTCTCCTACATGGGAGCCTTCAGCGGAGCCATCTTCAACTTGGACGTAGCGAAAGCCTATAATGGAATCTTTACGCGCCCGGATGAGTTCAACAAGCAGATTCACTACCTCTTCCTGAGTTGCGGTTCGGAGGAGATGCCTCGTTTCCAGACGGACAAGACTGCTGAGGCACTGCGAGCAGCAGGCATCAAGGTCGACTTCCGGATTTCGCAAGGCACCGACCACGAGTGGCTCACCTGGCGGCGCGGCTTCAGCCAGTTTGTTCCGAATCTGTTCAAGAAGTAAGAAACGAGTGCTGACAGGTGGAGGAAATAGCATATTTCAGCTAATGAGCTTCCTATGATACAAGAGCAAAAGTCTGTGAGACATGGCAAAATGCCCGTCTCACGGACTTTTTGTAACTTTGCACCCGCAATACTTGGGACAAAACAAGAATACTCCAATATGAAACATCTTCTATTATCAACTATCATGACGGTCTGTGTCGGTACGACAGTATCGGCACAGACATTTCCTTATCAGGATCCTAACCTTACGGCCCGTGAAAGAGCTGTCGACCTGTGCAAACGTCTGACGCTGGAGGAGAAAGCCCAGCTGATGCTTGACGAAAGTCCCGCCATCCCCCGTCTGGGCATCAAGAAGTTCTTCTGGTGGAGCGAGGCTCTGCACGGAGCGGCCAATATGGGCAATGTGACTGTGTTTCCTGAGCCGGTGGCTATGGCAGCCTCGTGGAACCCTGACCTCTTGTATCGGGTGTTTGATGCTGCCTCTACCGAGTTCCGCGCCCAATATAATGAACGCATGTATCGTGGCTCTGGTGAGGACGAGAAGTTCCACAGCCTCAGTGTGTGGACACCTAATGTGAATATCTTCCGCGACCCGCGCTGGGGTAGGGGGCAGGAGACCTACGGCGAGGATCCCTACCTGACATCGGTGATGGGTACCCAGGTGGTACGAGGTCTGCAAGGTCCGGAGAGTGCCAAGTATCGCAAGCTCTGGGCTTGTGCCAAGCATTATGCCGTACACAGCGGTCCGGAGTATACCCGTCATACGGCCAACCTGACCGATGTCTCTCCGCGCGACTTCTGGGAGACCTATATGCCGGCCTTCAAGACTTTGGTACAGGAGGCTCATGTGCGCGAGGTGATGTGTGCCTACCAGCGTCTTGACGACGATCCCTGTTGCGGGTCGAGCCGTCTGCTACAGTCCATCCTGCGCGATGAGTGGGGATTCCGCTATCTGGTGGTTAGCGACTGCGGAGCTGTGAGTGACTTCTATACTTCCCACAAGTCGTCTTCCTCGCCCGTGACGGCTTCTGCCAAGGCGGTGCTCTCAGGAACCGATGTGGAGTGTGGCTATGGCTATGCCTACAAGAGTATCCCTGAGGCAGTGCGTCGCGGACTGATTAGCGAGCAAGAGGTCGACAAGCATGTAGTCAGACTGCTTGAAGGTCGCTTCGACCTGGGCGAGATGGACGATCCGTCGCTGGTAGAATGGTCGAAGATTCCCTATAGCGTGATGTCCTGTAAGGAGCATGCGCAGATAGCCCTCGATATGGCCCGTCAGACCATCGTCTTGTTGCAGAACAAAGGCAACGTGCTGCCTCTGCAGAAGAACAAGGAAAGGATAGCCGTCATCGGTCCCAATGCCGACGACAAGCCCATGATGTGGGGCAACTATAACGGTGTACCCAACCATACTGTAACGATTCTCGATGGCATCAAGGGCAAGCAGAAGAAGGTGTTCTATCTGCCAGGCTGCGACCTTACCAACGACAAGGTGATGGACTGTCTGCTGGCCAGCCAGTGTGCTGCGGCAGGCAAGAAGGGACTGAAAGGCACGTTCTGGAACAATACCGAGCTACAGGGCAAACCTGTCACCACTCAATACTATTCCTCACCCTTGGCCGTTACGACGGCAGGTATGCACAACTTTGCCCCTGGCGTGAAGATTGAGGATTTCTCGGCTAAGTATGAGACCACCTTTACCCCGCAGGAGTCGGGCGAGTATGTGGTCAACGTGGAAGGCTGTGGCCACTTTGAAGTGTTTGTTGACGGTGTGCAGAAAGTGAAGATGCACACCTGGCGCACCACACCGACCCGCACCGCCATACAGGCAGAGAAAGGCAAGAGCTACAACATTGAGGTGCGCTTCCAGTTTGTCAAGACCTGGGGTGCCAACCTGAAGATCAATGTCGCCAAGGAACTGCCCATCGACTATCAGCAGACCATCGCCCAGCTGAAGGATATTCAGACGGTGGTCTTCGTGGGAGGTATCTCGGCCGCCCTGGAAGGCGAGGAGATGCCCGTCCAGATAGAGGGTTTCAAGGGTGGCGACCGTACTGATATCGAGCTGCCACGCGTACAGCGCGAATTCCTGAAGGCCCTGAAGGCTGCCGGCAAGACGGTCATCTTTGTCAACTGTTCCGGCTCTGCCATCGCCCTGGAGCCCGAGGTGCAGTCGTGCGATGCCATCGTGCAGGCCTGGTATGCCGGACAGGAGGGCGGAACGGCTGTTGCCGACGTGCTGTTTGGCGACTATAACCCGAGTGGCAAGCTGCCCGTGACCTTCTATAAGCGTACCGACCAGTTGCCCGACTACGAGGACTATTCGATGAAGGGACGCACCTATCGCTATTTCTCCGATGCCCTGTTCCCCTTCGGCTACGGTCTGTCCTATACCACCTTCCAGGTGGGCGAGGCCACGCGTTCGCTGAACGGCGACCAGATGCAATTTACCATCCCTGTTACCAATACAGGTCGCCGGGATGGCGCAGAGACCCTGCAGCTCTATGTCCGCAACACCTCCGACCCGGAAGCTCCGCTGAAGACGCTGCGGGCCTTCCGGCGCGTCTCTCTGAAGGCAGGCCAGACGCAGTCGGTCACGCTGACACTGACGCCTGAGTCGTTCTCCTTCTTCGACGCAGAGACCAATACCATGCGCATCAAGCCCGGCACCACCTACGAAGTGCTCTATGGTACCAGTTCCGACGACCGTGACCTGAAGAAATTGGAAGTGACATTGTAATATAATATTAGATTTAAACTCAATACAAAAATAATTAAGTATGAAGACAACACTGAAAAACGTCCTTTCGCTGGTGCTCTGCATGGCGAGTACATGCACATGGGGCCAAGGACTGAAAGATGCCTACAAGGACTATTTCCTGATTGGCGTTGCCGTGAACCAGCGCAATGTTACTAATCCTGAGCAACAGGCTCTGATTCGCCAGGAGTTCAACTCCATGACTTGCGAGAACGATATGAAGCCAGAGCCCACCGAACCCCAGGAGGGACAGTTCAACTGGGCCGGTGCCGACCGTATTGCCAACTTCGCCCGCCAGTCGGGCATCAAGCTGCGCGGCCACTGTCTGATGTGGCACAATCAGGTAGGAAAATGGATGTACGAAGGTGTCACCGACAAAGAGGTGTTCTACAAGCGCATGAAGAACCATATCCAGGCCATCGTGTCGCGCTATAAGGACGTGGTCTATGCCTGGGACGTGGTGAACGAAGCCATCACCGACGATGTGAATGCCACCGACCCCTACCGGCAGAGTCCGATGTATAAGCTCTGCGGCGACGAGTTCATCCTGAAAGCCTTCCAGTATGCCCGCGAGGCCGACCCCAAGGCACTGCTGTTCTATAACGACTATAACGAGTGCGACCCTGTGAAGAGCAAGCGCATCTTCGCGATGGTGCAGAAGCTCAAGGCTCAGGGAGCTCCCATCGACGGTATCGGTATGCAGGGACACTACAACATCTACGGTCCCACCGAACAGGAGGTCGACCATGCACTCGCCTTGTACAAGCAGGCCGTGAAGCATATCCATGTTACGGAGCTCGACATCCGTGTCAATGAGGAGATGGGCGGACAGCTGCAGTTCTCGCGCCAGGGTGTCAGCGTCACCGATTCCGTCAAGCAGCATCTGGCCGACCAATATGCCCGCGTGTTCCGTGCCTTCCGCAAGCACAAGGACGTCATCGACTGTGTCACCTTCTGGAATCTGGGCGACCGCGACTCCTGGGTGGGTGTGGCCAACTATCCCCTGCCTTTCGATGCCGACTATAAACCTAAGATGGCCTACTACTATATCCGCGACATGAAAGCCCCCAAGTGGGACATGCCCAAGCGTCCTGCCCGCCAGCCGCGTCGTCACGGACAGCAGGCCCGGCGCGCTCCCTTCAAGCCTGAGCTGGCCTTTCCTGAATCGCCCGACGTGAAGGAAGACTTCAAACCCTCAGCGCTGAACCAGCCCGGCCGGCAGTTCCCCATGGTCAACTCGCAGGGCTATGTGCGCTTCCGCATCGACCTCCCCGATGCCAAGGAGGTCACCGTCAGCCTGGGACTGGGCGGTCGCGGAGGCACCAAGTTGCACAAGACCTACGACGGCTCGTATGTAGGACAGACGGAAGGTCCGATGGACGAGGGGTTCCACTACTACCATCTGACCGTCGACGGAGGTGTGGTGAATGACCCGGGAGCCAACAACTATTTCGGTTCCACGCGTTGGGAGAGCGGCATTGAGATTCCCGCCCACGATCAGGACTTCTATGCCCTGAAGAACGTGCCTCATGGCCATGTGCAGCAGGTGCTTTTCTGGAGCGAGAGCACACAGCAGGTGCGCCGCGCCTTCGTCTACACGCCTCCCACCTATGGCAAGAACCCCAAGGAGCGCTTCCCCGTGCTCTACCTGCAGCACGGCTGGGGTGAGGACGAGACCGCCTGGAGCCGTCAGGGGCGTGCCAACCTCATTATGGACAACCTCATCGCAGAGGGAAAGACCAAGCCTTTCATCATCGTGATGACCTATGGCATGACCAACGAGGTTCGCTTTGGAGCTATCCGCCAGTTTGATGCCAAAGACTTCGAGAAGGTGCTTGTCGACGAGCTCGTTCCCTATATCGATGCCAACTTCCAGACGATAGCCAAGAAAGACCGTCGCGCGATGGCAGGACTCTCGATGGGCGGTATGGAGACCAAGCTCATCACCCTGCGCCGCCCCGAGGTGTTCGGCTACTACGGACTGCTCTCCGGCGGACAGTATGACCCCAAGGACATCAAGGACAAGCAGCAGGTGAAGGTCATCTTCCAGAGCTGTGGCTCCAAGGAGCGTCCCGATGCCGTCCGTCAGTCTACGGAGGCGCTGAAGAAGGCTGGCTTCAATGCCGTGGGATACATCTCTGAAGGCACAGCCCATGAGTTCCTCACCTGGCGCCGCTCGCTGAAGGAGATGGCTCCGCTGTTGTTCAGATAGTTGAAACAGACAAACATCGACATCATTCATGGTTTGCGCTTAGGGCTTCCCATTGCCCTGGGCTATTTTGCCGTAGCTTTCTCGCTGGGTATCATCGCTGCGAAAGCCGGATTGACGGCACCAGAGGGATTCCTGAGCAGTTTCTTCATTCGCGCCTCTGCCGGTGAGTATGGAGTCTATACGCTGGTGGCAGCGCAAGCAGCCTATGTCGAGGTGGTGGCCATGTGTGTGGTGGCCAATCTGCGCTATATGCTGATGAGTGCAGCCCTCTCGCAGAAGATAGCACCAGGCACCTCGCTGCTGCGCAGGTTGCTGATGGCCTGCTGCGTCACCGATGAGATATTTGCCATCTCCATTGCCCATCCGGGCTATACGCCCCCCGCCTATACCTACTCGGCGGCTCTGGTCTCCACCTTGTTCTGGGCTTCAGGATGTGCGGTGGGCATTACGGCAGGCAGCCTGTTGCCTCCTGATATAGTCACCGCGTTGAGCATGTCGCTCTATGGCATGTTCCTCGCCATCATCATCCCGCCGTGCCGCAAAGACCATCATGTGCTCTATGTCCTGGCAGCGAGTCTGGTGCTCAGTGGATTGTGTGCCATCGTCCCTGTCATAGGCGGTTGGAGCAGCGGCATGCGTACCGTCGTGCTGACTGTCGTCATCTCTGCGGTGGCCGCGTGGCTCAAACCTATTCATACCGAAACCGATGAGCCGGCATAGCATTATCCTCTATATCCTTATCGGCATTCTGGTCACCAACCTGATACGGGTGCTTCCGATGGCCTTGATTCACGGTCCCATCAAGAACCGCTTCGTGCGAAGCTTCCTTTATTATGTCCCTTACGTTACGCTGGCGGTGATGACTTTCCCGGACATGATCCTTGCTACGCCGACCCCGCTGACGGGTATCGCCGCCCTCCTTGCCGGTATCATCGCTGCATGGTTCCGTCTGGGCTTGTTCCCCGTGGCCGTTATCTGCTGCGTGATTGCATTTCTGCTCGTATGAATCTTTTCAGGCGTAGCTGTGCATGCCGCCGAGGAAATAGTTGACTCCGAAATAGGTCATAAGGATGGTGAGGAAGGCGAGCGTCATATAAACGTGGTAGCGCATGGTTGCTGGCCGAGGTGCCAGCGGTGAGAAGGAACGATGGGCAGGAGCCGCATAGACCATGAAGGTGATGAGTGCCCAGGTCTCCTTGGGATCCCACGACCAGTAGGTGCCCCATGAGATGTTGGCCCAGATGGCTCCGATGAATATGCCGAATCCCAGACAGGTGAGTGCTGGGAAGAGCATGAGCTGTCCTAAGAGGTGTAGCTGCTGGCGCTGCTGACGGAGGAAGAGGGCGGTGAGCGAGGCGATGAAGGTGAGTGCCAGGAGGGCAAAGGCCGTCATGATGATGCTGACATGGAGGGTAAGCAGGGGTGAGTTGAGCACAGGCATGAGATGCGTGATCTGCGGATCCATCTGCGAGATATGGCTCACCAGCAGGAAGAATCCTGCGAGCAGCAGTCCGAAGGTGAGCAGGATGGGAAAGCGCCTGCTGCCCAGCATGGCCAGCAGCATGATGCCCCAGGCCAGGAAGAGCATGGTCTCGTAGCCGTTGGCCATTGGTATGTGGCCTGTGATGGTCCAGCGCAGTGAGAGACAGAAGGTGAGTGCCAGGAAACACAGCATGAGGAGCACAAGGGCCACAAGCTTACCATGACGCTCATACCAGGACGAGCGGAAGATGAGCAGGAGGAACGATAGTATGCCCAGCGTGAGGCATACCATGAAGAGGATGGTAGCAAAGGGTATCTTATTATAAATGCGTTCAGCCTGCACACGGGTGGTGCTGGGTAGCGAGGAGCCTCCGAAGGTCTGCTGATACTCCAGCATCTTGTCCAGATACTCATTGGCCCGCTGGTAGTGGCCTGCCTGTATCTCGCCGTTGAGGCGGCTGAACACCTCGCGCATGTAGCGCTGGTGTTCGCTGTCCATCGTCTCAGGTAGTGTGCTGGTTGGAGCATACCATGTGATACGTCCCTTGTCGGAGTAGGGGAAGAGCTTGAGCGGAGTGCCCTGATGTAGCTCCATGATGATGGATACCCGTTCGTCAATCTTTGCCATATCCTTGTCGGCAAGATACGGCCCCAGCTGATAGCCCTGCGGACCGAAGAAACTGTTGAATGCAGCGTGGTCGGGCAGCTGCAGACGCACTTTCATTTCGCTGCCCTTGATCTTGATGACGGGCTCGCGCGTCCAGTCTTCATAGAAGAAGATGAAGCCGGTGAGCACCTGTGAGGCTGAATATTCGCCATAGGAGCGCTTGCCGCAGAGCTTCTTGGTGAAGTCGAGGGCATAGGTTTGCATAGGACATACCCGGTCGTTGTAGACCACAAAGAGCCGACAGAACCGTTCTGCCGTTTCCTGCGGCAGTACGCGCGGACTGGTACCCTCCGGCTTCATCGCGTCCGTTGCCATTGTATGGCCATACACCGCACACAGCAGCGCGCAGGTTGCCGTGCGGCGCAGCAGTTGGCGATAGGCTCCGCGCGGGTCGACAAGCATCCACACCAAAGCCACAAACAGCAGCGCATAGCCAAGATAGGTAACGGGAATGCCCCAAGGGTCGCTGTTCATAGCCAGGATGCTGCCCTGCAGGTCTTCGTCGAAGCTGCTCTGATAGAGGCGTACGCCCCGATGCGACACGATGCTGTTCATGGATACGGTAGCCTTTGTCCCGCCACCATGTGCATCGGCATCGAGCAGGATGTCGGAGACATAGTCGGAAGGAGCCTGCGTTCCCTCGTGATAGCGCACCTCGAAGCGCAGGAGCGATATGCCGAAAGGCAATGCATGCTCCTGCAGGTCGGAGGTGAGATATACATTTGTGAGTTGGCCCTTCCGCAGGTGAACGATGCCCTGCCGAGATGTGAGATGAGTCAGTAATGCTCCTGCCAGGATGACAACGAACGACAGGTGGAGTACGACCACAGAGGGACGTCGTACGCGTCGTCTGACAAAATAGAATACCGCCACAGCCGTGAGCAAGGCCCAGAGGGCGGAGAACCACCAGGCTCCATAGATATGTTCGGACACGAAGGTGGTGCCTTGGTATTTCTCGACAATCGTGGCAGCCGCCAAGACGGCGACTACCACGATATATAATGCTATGACAGTTTTCTTCATCATTTGCAAAGGTACGAAATATTTGACACGTGGGCAAATGTTTCGTGTGACAATTAAATGGATTCTATAAACTTGACCACCGCGTCGCGGTCGGCTTTGGGCAGGTTGTAGAACTTCTCCGTAGCGCGATAGGCATCCGACTCCTTGGAGTAGCCGTGCCACATGATTGCTTCAATGACCGTGCGCGCACGACAGTCGTGCAGACGGTCGTCGGCACCCGTGAGCTGACGGCTCAGTCCGCGAGCCCAAAGCGGAGTAGTGCGGCACCAGCCCGTGCGGATGTCATTCTTCATGAACAAGCGGTGCTGCACCATATCGGTGTAGGGCCAGATGGTCTGGTTGGCATAGCGGGGCAGCATCAGGCTGGCACTCTTGCCAATGCTGGCAGCATAGGCCTTGGTGGAGGCATCGACCCACATGTTGTCGGCTCCCGTCTTCCAGGAAGGACGGTGGCACTGAGCACAGCCCATCTGCGTGAAGAGCTCCTTGCCGCGCTGAACATCGCTGTCGCCCAGGTTGCGGGCAGCAGGAACGGCCAACGCACGGTGCCACACCATGAACTGGTAGTACTGCTTGTCGCTCATCTCCTCCTTGCCGCCATAGTAGGCATCGTTCAGAAGATACTTCTCGAAGGTGTCCTTATAGGCTACGCTGGGCGTATTGAGCACCTCGTAGACACGCTGGCGGATGCCCTCGTCGGTACCATCGGCATAGTAGGGATGCAGGATGCTTGCTGTCGATGCACCATGCTCCTTGATATACTGGATGACCTCGTTGTCCTCGCTCTGCGCCTTCGCCCAGGCGGTGGTGGTGTAGAGCCAGTGACGGTCGCTGCGGGTCACGTTTGTGATGTTCCAGATGGCATTGGCACCGGCACCGTCCTGCAGCGAGCCACGGGTCATGGCGTAGGTGAACTTCTTCAGCGGGCCGTGGTCGCCATGATGCTTACCGGTGTCGTTGTAGGGAGCAGAGTAGTAGGCGGCAGCCTTGAACTTGCCGGCAGCCTTGTCCCACATGGCAGGGTTGAGCTCGACATACTGCGACTCCTTGCGCCACTGTTCCTCGATGGCTTCATCGTCGATGGCATCGAGCAGGCCGGTGCCATAGACTCCGATGGTCGACTCCAGGCGCACCTGATAGTTGGTGGGCTTGGGGTCGGTGTTGAAGGCCGACTGCGGGATGGTGACTTCCGGATAGATGAGTGAGTAGCTCTCGCCGTCAGGGAACTTCATCGGCAGTCCGCTCTCCATTGCGGTGACATCCTTCCAGTCAATCGAAATCTGATTTTCGTCGATAGGTGCCTTGAAGGGCGACATAGCCTGTGTCTGGGGCATACCCGTCACCTCGGTGATATAGCCGTTGGTGTCGGGATGATAGATGACGAGCAGATAGCCGTTGCCAATGGTGTTGGCGCGATACTCAGTCTGGCGCTTGCCGTGACCATAGCTGGGGTGACAGGCTATACAGCTGTTGCGCACCCAGGCAGGACCCAGACCCTTGCGGGGAGCCACGTCGAAGGTGTAGAGATGCTCGAATAAATCCTCACCGGTGTTGAAGTCTTCCTCCATACCTGCCTGTTCGGCAGCAGGGGTAATGGCAGAGTAGCTGGCTTTCTCGGTGGTACCCAGTTCGCCACCGGGAAACCACTCTTCGGCAGAGAAGTTGCCCACGGCCTTGCCAAAGTGGTCGGTAGCAGGGGTCAGTGGTCCGAGGTTGCTGTTATCGCTACTCTCATTACTGTCAGAACAAGCTGTCAGCATGCCTGCGCATGCCAACAGCCCGAAAATAGTGTTTCGTTTAAACAATTGAATCATAAGTATTTGGGTTAGTAATTAGTGTTAATCCCAGCTCTCATCGTCCTCGAAGGCGATGTTCCAGATGCTGCTGCAATACTTGACGAAGGGTGCGGGCATGGCACCGATCTTGTCGATAGCAGCACTGACAGAGGCAACCACCTTGTCGTTGAAGACCGACTCGCCCACGCTGTTGAAGAAGCGGGAGAAGCTGTTGGATGCTGCACTGCCATTAGTGGAGCCATACCACACATTGCGGATGGAGCGGATGTTGTCCTGGAAGTCGGAGATGGAGTTATAGCTATAGGGCGACTCGACATAGGAGATGTCGCCAGCCGAGAAGGGATTGGCAATCTTGGCCGTACCCACCTCATTGGCGATGGCGGCACATGATCCCTCGTCGTTGTTCAGCACCTGGGCTATGGCGGCCTTCAGCGTGGGGAAGCTGCTCTTGCTGCCATCGAGTCCGGCGGTGGTCAGGTTCTCACCATAGCTCAGTCCCTTCTCCGTAGTATAGTCAAGACCAGCACCCTTGACAACGGCCACACGGCTGGCGTTGGCTGCCGTCTCGCCCTCCCAGGCTACCTGCAGCTGGTAGCAGCACTGCTTCAGCAGGGTACTGATGGCCTGGGCATAGGCCAGCTCCTTGGCACCACTCACCTTCTCGAAGTTCTTATAGGTGTCGTAGCCCTGCAACTCTGCAACGCTGCGCGGCTGACCGTTGCGGAACAGGATGAACTCCAGCGCATGGAAGCCCCGGATGGTGGCATCCTCCAGCATCTCTTCGTTCATGCCGTTGTTGAAATAGCTGAGCAGCAGCGAACGGTTCAGTGGCCAGGAGTCGATGGTGGGGTCGATGTCGAAGTCGGAAGCCGCACCGCCCAGGAATGCCTCCGACTGCTCCCAGTACTGGCGGGCCTTCTTGAAATCGTCGCAGGCTGAGTTGATTTGTGCCTGCGTGATAGTGCTGACGGTCAGGCCCTTCAGTGTGCTCTCCAGATGCTCGGTCTCGTCGGCCAGACGGGTGTAGGTAGGCACGATGACATTGCTCACCAGCGACTGTAACACCTGGCGCAGCGAACTCTCCTGTTCGGCAGTAAGGTCGGACTTTGCTATCGTCTGATTGGCAGCCTCCATGTTCTTGATGACGTCCATGCAGCCTTCAATGGCAGCATTGCCATAGCTGCGGTCCTTGTACTTGGCATCGTCGGTGACAATGGTAGAACCGCTGTTGCTGTTGCCATTGTTGCCATTGCCACTGTTGTTGTCATCGTCGCTACCGCATGAGGTCAGCATGAGCCCCATCATGAGCAGGGCGGTCATGGAATAGAAAATCTTTTTCATTGTTCTTCTTATTTTAATTGATTTATGTAGTTATAAGTGTTTACACGTTTTTGTTATTGCTTTTGTTGCTTCAGCTCGTTGATTTGCTGTTGCAGCTCGTTGATGCGCTCGTTCAGACGGTCAACATCGGCCTGCTCTTTCTTGGCCATCAGGCGGTGTCCCAGGTCGAACCAGCCTTCAAAGGCTACACCGATGTTCAGTGATGGCTCGTTGTTATAGAGCGACTTGAGGAAACGCTTGGAGTATTCGGCCTTGACTACAATCTGCTTGATGGGATAGTAGTTGATGCCAAGGGCCATGCGCTGCACTGCAGTGTAGTCGTATTTGGTCTCCTTGGTGGTACTTGCATAAGGGTTATAGGCTTCATAGCGACCAAAGACATATAACTTCTGGTTGCTCCGTTGCAGGAAGGCTATCTGCGAGAAGACGTTATAACCGGCCTCGATGCCCACGGCATAGGCATTGCCGCTGACGAAGGCGGAGTGCTTGTAGGGCGACTTGGAGTTGAGCCGGTTGTACATATACTTCAGCTGCTCAGCATCGCCCAGATAGCCATAGTCGGCCTGGCCGCGAACTATCCAGTTGTAGCCTTGATAGGTGAAGTCGATGGATCCGATGGCTACCTTCCCCTGATAGGTGGCTCCTACTCCGTTGGCATCGTTGGGATAGCTGTTGCCGATAGAGTGGCCGTAATATCCGCTGAGGCCGATGCGCAGACCTGGTACTGTGTAGTTGTCCAGTCGGAGGGCTAAGCCATACTTGTTGGCGACATCAAACTCCAGAGGCGACTTGTGTCCCTTGCGAATCCAGCCAACGTTGGTAAACTGGTCGGCATTCAGCCCGGCCAAAAACTGTGCCTCGTAGCGGAAGTCGCCAGCACGTCCCCAGAACGAGACGCCCGTCTGGTGCCAGGTGGAGGGCATGATGGTGTTTTCGCCTTCTGGACGATAGACGGTAAAGAAGTTGAGAGGTTCATGGTGAGCATTGTTCAAACCTACAGGCACCACAATATGCCCCACACGCAGGTTGGCCCAGCGGGCAAAAGATTTCTGCAGCCACAACTGCTCCAGCTCTACCTCACCGCCTTTCTCGGTCTCCTGTTCCCACTCGCCGCCTTCCTCGTCTTCCTTCTCGTAGGCTATGCCGTTGCCGCCGTGCTCAAACTCAATCTCTGTACCAAAGGTCCAGCCTTTGCCAAAGTCGTAACCTAAGTAGATGACAGCATGCGGTATGTCAAAACGCCCGTGTGAGGGGTCGTCCTTATGAGCCTCAGGCTGACTATAGCGACTCACGTGGTCGCTGAAAAAGTGGCGTGAGAATACTGCCTCGCCGTATCCGCCAACACTCAGGCGTGAATGGTTGGCATGATTATATGTGCTGTCGCTGGCATCCACCTGTGCAGAAGCTGAAGCCACAATGGACAAGGTTGCTAAAATAAGTGCGATTCTTTTCATATTAACTTTCTTTTCGATTTTTTTCGGTTGCAAAGGTATTAAGATTCGCCTTGTTGCGCAATACCTAAAATTAATGAAATAGTAGAAAACTATTGTGTGTTTTTGCAAAAATGACTACTTTTGCAGCGTCATTGATTAATTATAATAGGGTATGGGCTTATGAAGAATCTTAAGATGTATGAACCAACAGACAAGATGATAACCCTCATCAAGGATAACTACAGCGTATTGCAGGCTTTGGGGGCTTTCGGAATCAACCTGGGCTTCGGAGACAAGACGGTGAGAGAGACCTGCGAGTGGAACCATGTGGATACGTATACGTTTCTGGCCGTGGTCAATTTTACCATTAATGGCTATACGCACTTTGAGGATGACGAACGGATTAATGTACCCACGCTGCTGCACTATCTGGAGGCTAGTCATGCCTATTATCTCGACTTCCAGCTGCCTTTTATCCGTAAGGAATTGGAGGAGAGTCTGGATTCCAATGACCAGTTGGGACTGTTGATCCTGCGTCTGTATGATGAATATGCCGGCGAGATTCGTCGCCACATGAAGTATGAGGAGAAAACGCTGTTCCCTTATGTGCAGTCGCTGCTGGACGGACAGCCCAAGTCCGACTATAACGTTGAGACCTTCTCGAAGCACCACGAGCAGACGGACAAGAAGCTGCGCGAGGTGAAGCTCATGGTTATTAAGTATTTGCCGGCAGACGCTCATCTGAATAATAAGCTCACGGCGACGCTCTACGACATCTATAATAATGAGGAGTGGCTGCGTCAGCATGCTGAGGTGGAGGAGCGTATCTTTGTACCTGCCATCCGCCGGCTGGAGCAAATCGTCAAGCAGCAGGATGTGTCGAAGAACATCACGTCGATGGTCTTTAAGGGTGGGCAGGACGGCTCAGAGGCTCTCTCCGATAGGGAGCGGGATGTGGTGATTGCTCTTGTACAGGGTATGCAGAACAAGGAAATTGCCGACCATCTGTGCATCTCGGTCAACACGGTGATTACCCATCGCCGCAATATTGCCCGCAAGTTGCAGATACACTCTGCTGCGGGTCTTACTATCTACGCTATTGTGAACGGTTTGGTGGATATCAGCAGTGTGAGGCTGTGATATCTCTTAGATTTTATTGATGTCTACGTAGCCGTGCATAACGGCATAGATGGTAAGTGCGGAGACGCTCTTCAGTCCCAGCTTGTCCATCATGTTCTTGCGGTGGGTGATGACTGTCGCCAGTGCGATGTTCAGCTTGTGGGCTATCTCCTTGTTGATGTATCCCTGGACTATCAGTGCCATTACCTCTGTCTCGCGGTCGGTGAGTATCTTCTGCCGGAGCACCTGAGGCATGGGTGGCAGGTTGCGACCTCCTCGGTGGGCATGCTGTGCCAGCATAAGAAGCTGGCGCACCAGCTGTGGCTCCGGCTGGTTGATGAGGAGCGAATGGAAATTGCTGAGCTGGGACGTGGCGTTGAGCGACAGCGTAAGCACGATGGTCTTCCGACGGTTCTCAGTGAAGAAGGTGCGATGGGCCAGCACAATATCCATAGCCACGAAGTAGTGGGCGTATTGTTCGGCATGGTTGGCTTGCAGCTCAGCCAGCGACCCAAAGGTCTCTACGGTCATGATGGGGATTACGTTCTGTAGCAATTGCTTCAGGCCGAGTACCGCCAGCGTGTTGGCATCGATGATGGCTATCTTGGGACGCTCCATGGTGTCAGGGCTTAGGCGTATTCATGAAAGAAAGGTGGCTGGCTTGTTCGAGTACCATATCGGCAAGGATGCTGTTCTGGGGCTTCTTGCCGTTGATGGTGTCAAACAGATTCACGATGGCTGGCTTCCCGTTTCCTGTCTTGAGGAGCGACACGATGCAGAGATTCTGTAGTGCCACGCTCTCAGAAAGGATGTCGATATCGGTGCTGCCCAATTGGTAGAGGGCCAGCTGGTAGGCATCGTTGAAATTGGCTCTGATGAATCGCTCGACATCAGCCAGCGTGTTCATGCCCATATTACGTAGTATGGATAGATAGGGCATGAGGTCTGTCTGATGAAGCTCGGCCTGAGTGATGGATGCTATCTTGTGGTTGAGCTTGTCGAAGGGGTGCATGGCCAAATAGCTCCGGAAGGTGTCGCCATTGAGTCCTACTTCTTCGAATTGTCCGTTTTGGACAAGGCTCAGAGCCCTACGGCGGTAGTCTGAAATAGCTTTGCGGATACGGCTGAACTCATTGTCGGCCAGCTCCAGCATACCTGCCAGCCGACTTAGGCTGCGATGGTATTCTATGGGAGTCTCTATCTCTGACTTGTATCCGATGTCGTGCTGTATGGCCGACCACACATGCTGCAGGGCTGTACGCATCTGGAGTTCAAAGCGTATCTGGTTGAGCTCCGGGTGCTTGGGGTCGAAATAGATTTTTGGGGGTAGCTGGCAGATGTAATGGAGTGAGTTATAGCCGAAGCTGTCGTACTTGTGCATATTACGCTTATCCACCGAATTAGGCCAGTCGATCTCGAACAGCGTCTCAGCCAGCGAGGCTATACGGTCGACGTCTTCGTTGTAGAAAGCAATGATGCGAGCGCCTACGATGTCGGTGATGTCGGCTAAGGAGGCGTATTTATGACCTTTCCGCTTCAACTTTCCCACCAGTGAGGACTCTGACTTGATGCGAGTCTCCATGAGGTTGACTTCCAGTCCGCTTTGCTTGATGAGTTTGGAAAGTTGCTCCATGACGACATGTTGAAGCTGCTCGAAGAGTGGCAACTGGCTGCGGTACTCTTCGAGTAGCATTTCTCCATGAAGGTCAAGTCCCAAGTCCCCCATGCTGGTTAGCGAATTTCAAAGAGGTTGAAGAAACCTGTCATCATGAATACCTTCTTAATCTCGTCATTGATATTCTCGATGATGACCTTACCGCCTTTTGATGCTGTTTCCTTGCGGATGGTGAGGAACAAGCGCAGACCCGAGCTGCTGATATACTCCAAATCCTTGCAATCAAGGACGATTTCCTTGTCTGCCTGTTCGAGCAGGGGGTTAATCTCCTGCTGGGCTTTTACTGCTGCAGGGGTGTCGAGACGTCCGCTGACGGTGGCTAATACGCTCCCGTTTTGTTCTTTAATGTTGAAAATCATAATATAAAAGTGTTTAAATATTGATGTTGTCTGCTTTAAAATGTTTGGTGAGGGTAAGCACGTTGCGGTGGTCTTGATAGGCATAGCTGACGTCGTCCATAATCTGCCTTATCAGATGGATGCCCAATCCGCCTATTGGCCGCTCTTCTGCCGACAGGGTGATGTCGGTATTGGGATTCTGGGTAGGGTCGAACGGCGTGCCTGAGTCGCTGAGAATGCAGCACAACTGATGCTCTCCCGCCTTTATCTCTACATCTACTTCGCCTGACGTACCGGGGGGGTAGGCATATTCCATAACGTTGACCACAGCCTCCTCAATGGCCAGGTTAAGACTCATTGTGAAAGCCATGTCAAATCCAGCTTCCTCTGCTACACTATCGATGAACTCGTTCAGTTGAGGAATGGTTTCAATGTCGTTGGGTAGGGTAAGCTTCCGCTCTATTGTGTAATGAGTCTGTTCTTTTGCCATTTATCTGTATTTGCTTATTGATTGTGCAAAGGTAAGCAAAATAATTGTTCCGAACAAATAATTAGTATTATTTTTGATTGTTGTTAAAAAAAACGTGTCTACGGCATTGAGCCATAGACACGCTACTCGATTTCTTAATGATGCTTTGCCGGTTTGATTATTTGATGAGAGTCTTACGTGCAGCCTCGATCTTGCCCTTGGCTTCTGAAAGCTGGTTCTTGAATTCGCTGACAGTTACTGCATTCAGCACGTCCAATGGAGCTAAGGCGTCTGATACAGGCTTGATTTCTGGATCGTACTGTGAGAGGCGCTTTACTGCGTCAAGAATCAGAACAATGCGGAAAGAGACATTGGCAGCAGCTTCGTCGTTGAATACGCTGAGGAATTTGTCCGAGTTTTGATTGATGGCATAGAGCTGTTCTACCAAAGCTGCTGCACCAATCTGCCAGAAGAAGTTGATGCGACCGTTCTTCTCCATTGCATCGTAGAGTGTGGTAGAAGTCTCATAGAGGGTAGCTGCGTCCTCAATCTCCTTGAAGGAAGGGTCGTTGATGTCGGCAACGAGCTTGGAAATAGCCTTATCGTATTCGTCAGTTGGCATCTCATAGAGTGCGGCTATCTTCTTGTCAACGCTCAGTGCACTGAGGATGCGATACTTCTCTGCCAGGGTGGTGGCCTCCTCAGCTACGTTGGGATTGAGCAGATACTCGGGCTTCACTTGCTTTTCTTCCTTGGTCAGAACCAGTCCACCTTCGCCCTGCTGGACGAATGGCAGCTGTGGCAGCTTGGCCATTTCTGCAGCGATGCTGTCGAAGTGCATCTTGATGCTTGCTTCAATCTGCTGCTGTTCAAAACTCTTCAGAGTGTCTGCCTCTTCTGAGGCTTGGGTCTTCTTGCCTCCGCAAGCAGCAAAGGCGATAGCTACGAATGCGATAGCTAAAACTGATAATTTCTTCATTTTTTAATTGAATTATTAATTAATACTATGTTATTTAATTCTTTCTGATTAATTTTCCCGGATAGTCGGTGAGCAGCAGTCCTGCGACAACGGCTCCCATGAGCAGTAGTATGCACAAGTTGAACCAGAGGGTCTTGATGTGCCACCGACCCAGTACTTTCTCACTGCTGTAGAACGGAGCTCGTCCGTTGGTGCTTTGCGGAGTAAGGAAGATGCTTCCAGTGCGGGCTACGATGTAGTTGTCGATGACTTCCACCATGCGGGCCTGGTCGGCTCCCACAACAATCTCCTCCAGCTTCAGATTGTAATTTTCGCGCTTCAGTTGCAGTAGTTCCTCCTTGCCGTGTTCTGAGATAAACCTGGCTATTTGGGCATCCTGGGCCATCGTGATGGCGTTGCTGCGTCTGGCCAATATGTATTCTGCATCATCGAAATATTGGCTGAGCGACTCATAGGAGTCATCGCCCTGATAGGGTTGCATCCCGCAGTATTCCGTGAGGACGGGCAGGTTGGTATGTATGACTTCCAGATGCTCGGGCTTCACCTGCCCTGAGCGAATCTTCTCATTCTTCATGGTTTCCAGCTGCGACTCAAGCTCGTAGAGGAAAGCCATGTTGTAGAACTGCGTCTCGTACTTCTCTTTGTCTCCCTTGTAGAACAACCTCTCATATTGATTGTCGGTAAACGACGTAACGGCCAGCGCCTCATACGACCATCGCGAGGGTATCAGGTCGCCAATCAGCGGTACATTGCCCGTGGTGCTCTTTGGGTTCAGGTCGTTAAAACTAACTACAAGGCCGCAAAGCAGTATCTGCGGAATAAGCAGGATGGGGATGCTGATGTAGATAGCCACCACCGAGTTGAGACATTGTGAGAGCAGCAGTCCTGTGAGGTTAGCAAGAAATGCTGTCACGAACAAGATAATCCACCACGTCCAGAACAGTCCGTAGAGTCCCATGATGGTGTTGCCAACCAGTATGAACAAGAGTGTTTGTACAAGCGACACACATGCAGTGTAGACTATCTTTGACCAGATATAGCTGGCGTGGGAGAGGTTTAAGAAACTTTCGCGCTTCAGCAGGGCTCTGTCCTTGATGATTTCCTCTGCACTGCCACTCATACCAGTAAAGGTGGCTACGATGACAGCCATGAAGAAATAGCTCACAAGGTTCTTGTTGTTCATCACCGAATATCCTTCAGGTGGCGCATAGCGTGTCAGCAACGCACAGATGGCTGCCAGCAAGGGTGCCTCCAACAGTGTGATGCACAGATACTGGATGTTTGTTATCTTGGTCTTGATGTTGCGCTGCAGGAAGATGCAGAACTGTTTCAGCGCACTGGGCTTCTTCTGGTCGGAATGTGGTGTGTCGCTGACTTTAGGCTCGTCCATCGGTTCGCGATGCTTCAGGTAAAGCTCGTGCCAGTCCTGAGGACTCATCTTTCGCTCGTCAGAGGGTTCGCCGCTGTTGCTGAGGGCCTTCTCATCAATGATGTTGAGCACGATTTCCGGATTGACATTACCACACGTCGGACAGGCACTGGTCTCGGCGTCTGCATAGTTGGCTGCTTCCTTGAAATAGGTAATGGCATCGATGGGGTTGCCGTCGAATACAGGATATCCTCCTCTGTCCAGCAGCCACAGACGGTCAAACAGTTTGTAGACATCGCTGGAAGGCTGGTGGATGTTCACCACGATAAGCTTACCTTTTAGCGTCTGTTCCTTCAGCAGGTTGATGACCTTCTCTGTATCGGCCGACGACAGTCCCGATGTGGGCTCGTCGAGGAAGAGTACGGCAGGCTCGCGTATTAGCTCAAGGGCAATGTTGAGTCGCTTGCGCTGTCCTCCGGAAATATATTTGTTGATGGCGGAACCCACCTTCAGGTCTTTGGTGGCATCCAGTCCGAGGTCTTTCAGTGTCTTCATCACCCGACGGTCCAGTTCTTCGTCGGACATACCGGCGAAGCAGAGCTTGGCGGTGAACCATAGGTTCTGGTAGACAGTGAGCTCCTCGATGAGCAGGTCGTCCTGAGGCACGAAGCCTATCAGGTCTTTGGCTGCAGGCTCTGAGATATCGTGACCGTTGATGGTTATCGACCCCTCCTGGGGTTTCAGGCTGCCATTGAGTAGGGATAGGAGAGTGGTCTTACCTGTTCCTGAGCCTCCCATGATGGCAAGCAACTCTCCGCTCTTCAGCGTAAAGCTCAAGTCGTGCATGCCATTATCGCTGTTGGGGAAGCGGAAGTTGATGTTGCGCCCGCAGAATTCTACTTTCTCCTCTTGTCTTTCACTCATCCCTTTTACATCGCCCCTGCTTTCATAGGCTCGGATAATCGAAGAGTAGTAGACGGGTTGTCCATTGCTGTTCTTCAGTACGCTACTGTGTATCCACACCTGATAGGCTCCTGGAAGCACGGGAACGTCGTTTAGCAGCACGGTGTCGCTGCCTAGATAGGTGAAGATAAGCAATCCGCTAAGGGGGTCGAGTAATGTCTTGACAGTGCCATCGAAGCCGTTGATGTGGTGAAGCATTACATGGTCGTTGGACTTGTTCTCCACATAGTGGCAGAAGTCGTTGTATTGTTCCTCAGGAATGAAGAACTTCTCGGCCATCGTCTTGAACATGGCATCATTTTTCGTGCTGTCGCTACCGCAGAATTCCATCAGTCGCAACAGCAGCAGCGCTTCCTCTACGATGCGTATCTTTCCGTGTAGCGCTGAGCATATCGAACTAACAGTCTCCTGAGTGTTCAGATTCTCTGTCATCTCATAGGCCATACGCATATCGCTGTAGAGGTCTAAGTAGAGATCGATATTCCTGATTCCGAAATGGTGACGCAGATAACTCACAAGCATTTCCTTGGCTCGTGTCTCGTCTACTTGCTCTACCTTTCCAAATAGTGCAAAGAGACTAATAAAACTGGATAGTATGATGTCTGTCATTTCTTATTTTAGGTTTGCAAATTTATTAAAAATATTAGACTAGCACTACAAAGGGCGGGTTAAAAAATATTAAATGGACAATTAAACGAAAAAATATCGGACTGTTAGCACTCTTTTTTGTAACTTTGCACATTCTAATAGGAAAGTAGACCATTTTTATGATACGCAGATATATTGTTGCTTTTGCTTTAGTTTTGTTAGGTTTCCTCCCTGCATCTTCTGTCTGGGCTCAGCAAAACGTCCGTTTTACCGATTTGCCTCTTACGCTGACTCCTGAGGAGATGATTCGTTCTCTGGAGGCTAAAGGAATGCACTTGGTGATGGGAACCGGCATCCCCAATACCTATCGTCTCACGGCTCAGATTGCTGGACTTTTTGTCACGCTCGACATCAACTGCTCGCGCGATACGATGCACATCGAACAGATGCATCTCTCCACCCAGCCAGCTAAACGCTCGTTGCATGATGACTATAAGGCTATGATGCACTGGATGCAGACTCACTATGGTGCGCCAGACTGGGAGTCGTTTGTCCGTAGTCACCCCTTTGCCCGCTGGTATGTTGGCTTCGATCGCGACATCGTGCTTATAGCTACAGCTAAGTCTACCATCGAGGTGTGGTTTTACAACAATCATCATCAGCGGCATTTCGACTACTATGCTATCCTTAAGTATTGCGAGCAGCATCCTGTCGACTCAGCACCCCATCTGACGGCGCGCGAGAGTGTCACTTGGCGTAGTGCTACACCACCCACCGCAAAAAAGAAGTCTTCTAAACGCCATTTGCGCAAGAAGACTTCTAAGCGGAAGACTAAGAGAGGAAACCGAGCAAAGCACCGGCGGCAACGGCGGAGCCGATAACACCAGCCACATTCGGACCCATAGCGTGCATCAGCAGGAAGTTGTGGCGGTCGTATTCCAGTCCTAAGTTATTTGAGATGCGTGCTGCCATAGGTACGGCACTCACGCCGGCATTTCCTATCAGCGGGTTCAGCTTTTTGTCCTTGGGAAGGAACACGTTCATCAGCTTGACGAACAGCACACCACTCATCGTGGCAATAATGAAAGCACCGGCACCAATGGCGAAGATGTAGATGGTGTTCATGGTCAGAAACTCTGATGCCTGCGTCGAACAGCCCACAGTCAGTCCCAGCAGCATGACCACGATGTCGTTGAGGGCAGCACCTGCCGTCTTGGCCAGACGGGTGGTCTTGCCGCTCTCCTTCAACAGGTTGCCAAAGAACAGCATACCCAGCAGGGGAAGACCTGAGGGGACGATGAACGTAGTGAGCAGCAGGCCCACGATGGGAAACAGGATGCGCTCGGTCTGGCTTACCTGACGGCCAGGCTTCATCTTGATGACGCGCTCTTTCTTGGTGGTCAGCAGACGCATCAAGGGCGGCTGAATCAGCGGCACCAGTGCCATATAGCTATAGGCACATACCGCGATGGCTCCCATCAGGTTGGGCGAGAGCTTGGAGCTCAGGAAGATAGCCGTAGGACCGTCAGCACCACCGATGATGGCGATACCGGCAGCCTGGTTGGGCTCAAAGCCCAGAGCCAGCGCGAACATATAGGCGCCAAAGATGCCAAACTGTGCTGCTGCACCGATGAGCATCAGCTTGGGATTGGCCAACAGGGCCGAGAAGTCGGTCATTGCACCGATGCCCAGGAAGATAAGAGGCGGATACCACCCTTGTCGCACTCCCTGATAGAAGATGTTCAGCACCGAGTTGTCCTCATAGAGACCAATCTCCAGTCCTGCGTCTGCACGGAAGGGTATGTTGCCAAGGATGATGCCTAATCCGATGGGTACGAGCAGCAGGGGTTCAAAGTCCTTCTTGATGGCAAGCCAGATGAAGAAGGCACCTACTGCTATCATGATGAGGTTGCCTGCCGACACGTTGGCAAAGCCAGTGTAGGTCAGGAACTCATTGAAGTTTTCTACGATAAATTGCCACATAGTCTTATCCTATTGTTAAAAGTACGGCGCCTTCCATCACTGAGTCACCTGGGGTGACAACAACCGAGGTAACGGTGCCGGCATATTCGGCTTCAATGTTATTCTGCATCTTCATAGCCTCCAGCACAATGACTACATCACCAACAGCCACCGTATCGCCCACCTTCACGTTGATGGTGGTAATGGTGCCGGGAAGCGGAGCCTTGACCGGATTGCCTGCTCCTGCAGGAGCAGCAGGCTGCGCGGCTACAGGGGCAGCGGCTACAGGGGCGGCGGATGCCACTGGCTTTGGAGCCTCGACCTTGGGTTTTACGATAGTGGGATGCTTGGCAGCATTGATGGGCTGCTGCAACTCAACTTCGAACGGTATACCGTTGACATTCACTTTAGCGATGTTGCCTTCTACTTCTTCAATCTCTACTTCGTAGTCAACACCTTGTACTTTATATTGATACTTGTTCATTTCTTTAAACTCTAAACTTTAAACTCTAAACTTTATTTCAACTCTGGGCCAGTGGGGATTCGCGGAGCCTGGTGCGTGGTGGGCAGCATGGGCTCGTGGAAATGGGTCATCTGCTGGTATTCATCGTCCCAGCCAGTCTCCTTCGACTTGATGGTGATGATGCCCGACTCCACATCGTGTACATCGTCTTCATACTGCTTCAGGGCCATACCGATTACGGCCATGTAAACCTCGCGGTCGATACCCTTCGAGTCGAAGCCGTCCTTGAGGATAACACCCGTCTTGTGGCCTACCTCAATGGTCTTCTCCACCGTCTTGGTGATGGGCTTGATAGGCTGTTGGTTGATGACCTTCTTGGCCATCTCCTGGTGACGCATGAACATGCCGAACAGCGTGAAGAATATCCACAGCAGAGCCAGACAGAAGAACACGATGCCCATAGCCATCAGTGCCATACCGAAGCCATAAGGGTCTTCGCGCTTGAACTTCTCCACCTTCGACTCGCTGACCACCGTCTGGTTCTGAATACAGGGCGTCACGCGGTCTGCCGATTTCACTTCCCAGTCTGCTGCTGTCCCGTTGTTGGCAATGCGGGCATACGACTGGTCTTTTTCCAGCACAGGCACCGACACCGAGTCTATAAGCTGGGTGGCATTACCGTTGTAGAGTCCAATCCATAGCGGCTTGTTGCTTTCTACAGGGACAGACAAGTGCAGTGTTCCCTCTGAGGGACGGCTGTTCAGATGGAATACAATGAGTTGGCGTCCGCTGAGGTTGGTGCGCACATCGCCACTAGGTATTTGGCTCATGCGCTTCACTCTCTCGGGTACGCTCATTTGCTTGTCGAGTACAGAACGGTCGGTGGTCAGGTACATGCCACGAATGTTGTAGGTGGAGTGTGAGATGTTGGCAATCTCAACCCACGCATTCCGCGCTCCGTATTCGTCAATCAGGCTTGACTCGTTCTGTGTCATCACTTCGTTCAGCTTGATGCTGGCATCCATCTGTGCCATCATCGGAAGTGACACAAGGCCGAGGAATAAGCCCGTCAGGAATCCGATTCTTTTCATTTGTTTTTGTCTATTGTGTATTATTATATGTTTATATCTAGCCGCAGAAGAACAGCACTACAATCTGTGCCGTGAAGATGCGCAGGAACATCGAGAGTGGATATACCGTCGAATAGCCCACTGCTGGAGCCTCTTTCGAGCATACGCTGTTGGCATAGGCCAGTGCGGGAGGGTCGGTATACGTACCTGCTATCATACCCATCAGGGTGAAGTAGTTGAACTTGAACTTCAGTCGGGCAAAGGTGCCTACTATCAGGATGGGAATCACCGTAATGAGGAAACCCGTCAGCACGTAGAGCAGTCCGTTGCCTTCGACCACCGTCTCAAAGAAGTTGGCACCAGCTTTGATACCTACTGAGGCCAGGAACAGCACCAGTCCTATCTCGCGCAGCATCATATTAGCTGATGTTGTCGTGTAGGTTACCAGATGTATTTTGTAGCCGTAGCGGCCTATCAGGATGGCAATGATTAGTGGGCCGCCGGCAATACCCAGCTTCATCGGTACGGGCATACCGGGTATGGCGATGGGCAGCGAACCGAAGATGATACCGATGATGATGCCTACGAAGATGGTGGCAATGTTGGGCGCGTTCAGACGACGGATCGAGTTACCCATCTTGTTGGTCACGCGGTCAACGGCATCCTCCGGGCCTACCACCATAATCCTGTCACCAACCTGCAGAGGCAGTGTGGGGGTGGCGAAAATGTCCATGCCCTGACGGGTGACACGCGTCACGTTGACACCATAGACACTTGAGAAGTGCATTGATCCCAGCGTCTTGCCGTTGATTTTCGAGTTGGTGATGAGTATTCGCTTCGACACCAACGGCTGGTCAGACTGTTCGAAGTCAATGTCCAGCTTCGGACCGATAAAGGCCATGATAGCCTCATGGTCGGCTTCGGCACAGACTATCAGCATCTGGTCGCCCAGATGGAAGATGGTGTCACGGTTGGGGATACAGAGTTCTCCTTGATGCACCAGACGGGACACCACGAAGTCGCGGTTCAGGAAGTTATGAACCTGCAGCAGCGTCTTGCCCTCCAGATATTTGTTCGATACCTCAAGGTGCATCTTGTAGGGTTTCTTGTTGGTGTTGGTCTCTTCTTGTGCTTTCAATGCCTCTTCTTCCTTGCTCATGCTAATCGAGCATATATACCTTATTAATATAGTAGCTCCGATGATGCCAAGTACACCCAGAGGGTAGGCGCAGGCATAGGCTGAGGCAATGTGGGGAGCACCGCCTTGACCAAACACAGTGTTCAGGGCCTCGTTGGCAGCACCAAGTCCGGGCGTGTTGGTTACGGCTCCATACAGCGTTCCTACCATCATCGGCAGAGAGGTGTTGTCGCTGGTGTCGAAGAAGACGAAGTAGCACCCGAACATCACCAGGATGTTCAGCAGAATCATCGTTGCTGCCAGCCCGTTGAGCTTGATACCGGCAGTGCCGAAGCTCTCAAAGAAACCAGGACCTACCTGCATACCAATCATAAACACAAACAGAATCAGACCGAAGTCCTGAATGAAAGTCAGAATGGGTGTTGGGGCAGTAAACCCGAAGTGTCCTGCTACAATACCGGCAAACAGCACAAAGGTAACACCAAGCGAGATGCCTCCCACTTTAATCTTACCTAGGTAAACACCTACGGCGATGACAATTGCATACAGCAATGCAATATGTGCTACCGAATCAGTCGATGTGAATAGATCTTTTAGCCATTGAAATGTTTCCATAACATACATTGTCGAAATTGGCTGCAAAATTACTAAATATTTGCTCAATTCCTGCAACTTTGTGCAACTATTATTCCGTTTTTTGCTTTTTTTGCATTTCTCTCACTTACAGTGTCTCTTCGTACGCATCTGAAAGTGAAGTACGGAAATCTTGCGAAAGTTGAATAAAGATGAAATAATTATTAAAAAGTTCGTTCATTCCAAAATTAGTTGTTACCTTTGTGGGCTGTAACGCTAAAACATTATATAATAATACAAAACGTATAACATTTTATGGCAAACAAAGAAAAACTCTTCACCGAGTTTCAGGCGCCTACCACTCAGGAGTGGTTGGACAAGATTGAAGTGGACCTGAAAGGTGCCGACTTCCAGAAACGACTCGTGTGGAGAACCAACGAAGGCTTCAATGTGCAGCCTTTCTATCGCCGAGAGGACTTGGCGAACCTGAAGACACCTGATGCCCTGCCGGGCGAGTTCCCCTTCGTTCGTGGTAACAAGAAGGACTCGAACGAATGGTATGTCCGTCAGAACATCAAAGTTGATGACCCCGTAGAGGCCAACAAGAAGGCGCTCGACATCCTGAACAAGGGTGTCGACTCCATTGGCTTCCGCTTTGGCGGTGATAAGGTGAGCCCTGAGTTCATCGAGACGCTGCTGAAGGATATCCGTCTGGACATCGTGGAGGTCAGCTATCGCACCTGCCCCCGTCATGCCGTGGAGCTGGCTGAGATTCTCGTGAAGTATTTCGAGAAGATGGGCTACGACAAGGAGAAGATTGTGGGTGGTGTAGGTTTCGACCCCATCGACAAGATGCTGCAGAAAGGCAAGGACACCACGCCGATGCTGGCTCAGTTGCCTAAGATGGTGGAGACGCTGAAGGACTATCCCAACCTGCGCTGCGTCATGGTACACTCCGACACGCTCAACAATGCCGGTGCCTATATCGTGCAGGAGTTGGGCTATGCGCTCAGCTGGGGTAACGAATACTTGCAGCAGCTGGTCGATGCCGGTGTCGATGTGGATACTGCCGCCAAGAGCATCAAGTTCTATATGGGCATCTCGGAGAACTACTTCATGGAGATTGCCAAGTTCCGCGCCGCCCGTCTGCTGTGGGCGCAGATTGTGAAGCAGTATGAGCCGAAGTGCGACTGTGCCTGCAAGATGATTATCAATGCATCTACTTCTACCTATAACCAGACGCTCTTCGACTCCTATGTCAACCTGCTCCGTTCGCAGACGGAGGCCATGTCGGCTGCCCTCGGTGGCGTTCACTCGATGGTGGTGACTCCGTTCGATGCTCCTTACGAGCAGGCTACCGACTTCTCGGAGCGTATCGCCCGCAACCAGCAGCTGCTGATTAAGGAGGAGAGCCATTTCGACCGTATCGTCGACCCCTCGGCCGGTTCTTACTATATCGAGCACCTGACGGATGCACTGGCTCAGGAGGCTTGGAAGATCTTCCTCAAGATGGAGGAAGAGGGCGGTTTCCTCGAGGCTGTCAAGAAGGGCCTCGTGCAGGACGACATCAATGCTACCAATGTGAAGCGTCATGGCGATGCCGCCAAGCGTAAGGAGTTCATCCTCGGTACCAACCAGTTCCCCAACTTCACCGAGAAGAGCGAGGGCAAGCGCGCACAGAACGGCTGCGGCTGTGGTTGCCATCAGGGTGGTGAGCACCAGTGCGAGGCTTCGTTCAAGAAACTGGAGAGCACCCGTCTGGCTGCCGACTTCGAAGACCTGCGCATCCATACGGAAGAGACGAAGGTGCCTACCGCTTTCATGCTGACCATTGGCAATCTGGCCATGCGTCAGGCTCGTGCTCAGTTCTCTTGCAACTTCCTCGCCTGTGCAGGATATAAGGTGATTGACAACCTCGGCTTCAAGACCGTCGAGGAGGGTGTGGATGCTGCGCTCGAGGCTAAGGCCGACATCGTGGTTATCTGTTCTTCCGATGACGAGTATGCTGAGTATGCTATCCCTGCCTTCAAGTATTTGAATGGCCGTGCGATGTTTGTTGTAGCCGGTGCTC
>CAMNPM010000022.1 GCA_946548065.1 uncultured Prevotella sp.
TGTGTGGCGATGACGATATGGATGAGTTCTTCCGAAAGGATGCGCTGGACTATACTCGTTATCGCATGGGAAAGTCATACTGTTTCCGTATGAAGGACGATTCTCAAACAATAGTTGCCTGTTTTACTGTTTCTAATGACAGCATCCGTATCTACGATCTGCCAAGCAGTCGTCGCAATGCCATGTGGGGTATCACTCATCGAGAAAAGATGTTGACTCGCTATCCAGGTGTGCTTGTCGGGCGATTGGCGGTTGCTTCTCAATTCTCAGGAAAAGGTGTAGGTTCGGAGGTGCTTGACTTTATCAGAATGTGGTTCCTTGATGAATCAAATAAGACAGGATGTCGCTTTGCAATTGTTGATGCCAAGAATGAACCTGACGTGTTACGCTTCTATGAACATAATGGTTTCAAGCCCCTTTTCCCTCGTGAGATAGACGAAGATTTCTACACGAAGCCACCTAAGGACGATGAGGAACGTGAAGAGCGAATAAAGAATCCTCGAAAGCTCAGGACACGATTGATGTTTAGTGATCTGCTTGATGAATAACAGAGGTATACGGGGAGCACAGGGGACTGGTACTTGTCTCATATTTGACGGGAAACATTTATGCGACTGCGTCGCATAAATCTGTGATTTCCCCGACAGCGTCGGGAAAATCTTTAGCAATTTCCCCGACAGCGAAAAATGGCAAAAACGTGACGCGTGACGCGTGACGCGTGACGTTAAGGTGATTTTCTATCCAATATTTTGTCAATTCCCCAAAAATTTGTATTTTTGCACCAATAATAAACTAAAACAAATGAAGCATAGAGACAGAAAAGAACCGCCGACTGGAAGGTCGGCGGCTCGGGTTATTGACTAAGTTTCTAAGCTCTTACTTAAGAAGTACGTTTGCATGTTTGCAAATGTACATAGCCTCTACGGCTGCTACGGCCAGAACGGCCATTGAAAACATTGTTAACATCATAACTAATTTCCTTTCTCAATCTTTTGTTATCCTTTAATCTTTTGTGTCGTTCCGGACATCGCTATGTCCCTTTTGACGATGCAAAGGTACGAACATTTCCTGACACGACAAGCAGTTTTATGACCACTTTCGCTAAGAAAAGGCCCATTCTTTGACCTTGGTCAACATAGCGGGGGAATCGTTGATTTTAGTCAAATAAGATAAAAAATGAGCTATATGCCAAAAAAAAGGGCTTCATGGTTTCCTGTTTCTCGAAACCACGAAGCCCTGCATCGTTATTTCTGTTCTTCCTTACACTCGTGAGGCTTGGGCAGAGCAGCCTGGATGCCCGCCTGTCGGAGAGCCTCCAGCAGCTGCTGCTCAGAGATTTCCTGATGGTGGTACTTCAGGGCCAGCGACTTTTTGCTGTTGCTGACGTTGGCATCCTCTACTCCCTTGATGGCTTTTGCCTTGTCGATGGTCTCCGTCGTGGCCTGCTCAGCAGGTATCAGGAAGTAGGCATAGGCACCCTTTCCGCAGCGGCAGGCGCTGACGGGGGTATAGCCTGCGTTGGTGATGATGGTGCGTATGCTGTCGGCTGTCATCTGCTCGCCGTCGAAGCGGACGGTGATGTTGTGGCGGCGGATGTCGGCCTCCATGCTGTCGATGCCTTGCCGCCTAAGCAGTAGGGTACGTATGCGCCGGGCGCATTTCTGGCAATGCATGTCGTCGATGTGGAACATGGCCGACTGAGGCGTACCGGAAAGCATCGCCACCTCAATGCAGCGACGGGCATTGAGCATCCGCTGTGCCATCTGCTGCACCTGCTGCGGCGTCATCTGCTCTACCATCTTGCAATAGTCAAGGTCGAAGTCGGCATCGTCGTCCAACTCGTGCCAGATGACATAGTCCCAATAGCCGTCGTCGATGGCCAGCTGGGCATACTGCTTGGTGAGATACTGCTTGACCTTGTCCATGCTGGTAGCCTCTGGGCCGTGGTCGGCAATGTTCTTCAGCTGCTGGTAGATGATGGGGTTCAGCTCCTTATAGCGGCTGGGGTCTGCATTGTAGGTAATGACCAGCGTGGCGTTGGGCTTGTCATCCTTGTCCAGCTCGAAATTGACACCTACGCCATAGGTGCCGCCTTTCTCCTCGCGCACCGAGTCGGTGTAGGCAATAGAGAGGCAACGCTTCAGGAAGTCGAGTTCCAGATCGCTTTGCGGCGAGAAGGACACGTCGGCGGTATAGTAGATGCCGACATTGGCCAGCGGAGTAGCCTGCTGCTTGCGGAACACGTGAGTAGACTCGCCACCTACGACACGTGCCACGCGGTCCCAGTTGGTATGCTCCTTCTTGTTGGTAGCGGGCAGCGTAGCCAGATACTGACACAAGAGCGGCCGCAGCTCGTCGAGTGTCACATGACCGATGATGACCGTCTTGAAGTTGGCGGCATCGCTGAAACGCTCCTTGTAGATCTGGAAGATGCGGTCGTAGTCGGCCCTGTCGACCACCTCCTGCGTGACAGGAGCCAGACGGGGATGATGTCCATAGAGGATGGCGCGGATAGAGTCGTTGTAGTCGACCTTGGGCGAGGCATTGCGGTTGCTGAGGAACGAGCGTGTGCGGTTAATCAGGCTGTTGAATGCCGTGGTGTCGCGACGCGGCTGGGTGAAATACAGATATGCCAGCTCGAACATGGTCTTGATGTCCTTCACGGAACCGCTGCCGCTGATGCTCTGTCCGCGTGAGCCTACAGAGGGAGCTACGCGGACGGCCTTGCCCGTCAGCATCTTGCGCAGCGTCATGGCGTCGAAGTCGCCCACACCGGCATCGGTGATGCTGCTTGAGATGAGCGAGAAGTTGGGTATGTCCTCATCGCAATAGAGCGACGTGCCGCCCTCGGCTTTCATCGTCATCTGCACCTGATCGGCAGTGAAGTCGGTGGTGCGGGCATAGACCTTCATTCCGTTCGACAGCGTCAGTTCGGTGAAGCCATGCTTGTAGGGCTTCTCGCTGACAATCTTGCCGGGTTCTGGCAGACGGCTGATGAGCTGGTCGGCCAGAGCCTGCTCTGCGTAGGGTGCATACTGCTGCTGCTGAGCCTGCAGAATGGTCTGCTCCAGCTGGGCTTCGGTGGGAAGGGCGACACCCTCCTTGTCGGGAGCATAGAGCACGCAGACCTGATTCTTGTCGGTGATGAGGTCGCGGGCAGCACGGTTCACCTCGTCGAGCGTCACCTCGCGGTCCAGCTTCTGGGTCATCTGCAGGTCGAACTCCTCCGAAGTAAGGGGTTCGGCCGTCAGGAAGTGGTTGACACACTGGTTGACAAAATAAGAGTTGCGGCGGTCGTTGCGCTCCTTATAGCGGCGCTCGGCAGCTGTCATGGCCAGCTTCTTGGCACGGATGAGCTCGGCCTGGGTGAAGCCGTGCTGACGCACACGCTCAGCCTCAGCGACAGCGGCAGAGATTCCGCCCAGAATAGTGTCCTGCTTACAGCTGACGGCCAAGGAGAATGCCTCCTTGGTACGGCTGACGAAGAAGGCTCCCGCCCGCCCGGTAGCACTCATAAACGGCGGATTGGGCAGCTGGCGCAGCTCGCTGAGACGGACATTCAGCATGGAGCGGATGAGGTCGTCCACATAGTCGGCGCGGACATACTGCTCGCTGTTCTTCTGACTGTCGGGAGTGGCATCGCGCTTCATGTAGAGGTGTGCCATGACAATGGGCTGCTCCTTGTCTTTCTGTATGGAGACAATCATCTTGTCATTGTCGGGCACGGGATAGTAAATGCGCTCGGCAGGATTCACCGCCTTGGGAATCTGCGAGAAGAGGGTCTTGATTTTCTGTTCCACCTGGCTGACATCGATGTCGCCTACCACGATGATGGCCTGCAGGTCGGGGCGATACCACTTCTGGTAATAGTCGCGCAAGTCCTGATAGGGGAAGTGGTCGACAATATCCATCGAGCCGATGGGCAGGCAGTCCTCATACTTTGATCCCCTATAGATGGTTGGCATGGCATCCTCCATCAGCCGCTGCATGGCCATGCCGGCACGGCGTGTGCGCCACTCCTCGTGAATGACACCGCGCTCCTTGTCTATCTCCTTGTCCTCTAACAGGATATAGTGGCTCCAGTCGTTGAGCACCAGCAGGCACGAGTCAAGAATGCCCTCACGCTTCAGCGGAGCAGAGCCGATGTGATAGACCGTCTGGTCGACAGAGGTGTAGGCATTGAGGTTGGCTCCGAACTTGACCCCGATGGTCTCGCACCAGGGCACGATGCCCAGCCGACCGTCCTTGCCGGGAAAGTGTTTTGTACCGTTGAAGGCCATGTGCTCCAGGAAGTGAGCCAGTCCGCGCTGCTGCGGCTCCTCCAGAATGCTGCCCACACGCTGGGCGATGTAGAAGTCGGCCAGACCAGCCTCCTTCGCATTGTGGCGCAGGTAGTAGGTCAGTCCGTTGTCCAAGCGTCCTATACGGACTGCAGGGTCTTGCGGCAGCCCCTGGGCAAACGCGCACAGACCCACCAAGGCAAAGAATGTACTAACGAGAATTTTCTTCATAATATAATATTGTATTCCTTAAATTAAATTGGCTGCAAAATTACGAAAATAAATCAGAACCCGCAAGGCCGTCTGTTAGAATACCTATAATTAGGTATTGGGCGGAAAGGCAGAAATGCGTACCTTTGCAGGCAAATTCGAACGACGAGAGAGACATCCAAGATGAAGATAAATATGAGGACCCTTCTGAGCCTGTTTTTGTTGATGCTTATCACCCGTGTACCGGCACAGGTAACGCTGTCGGGCAAGGTGGTGGAAGACAAGAGCAACCAACCCATAGAATTTGCCAGTGTTCTGATTGCAGAAAGTGGCCAGTGGGCCGTTACTGACGGGAAGGGGCTGTTCTCCATCAAGGGTGTCGAAAAGGGACGGCTGACTGTCACCGTACAGTGTCTTGGCTACCAGAAACGATCCTGGACCATGAACATCACAAACAGCATTACCAACCTGACTCTGAAACTCAAGGAAGAAAACCTAAAACTGGACGAGGTGACGGTGACTGCAAAGCGCAAAACGAACGAAAGCACCACGTCGTACACCATCAACCGCTCGACGCTGGACCAGCAACAAATACTCAATATAAGTGATATAGGCACGCTGCTGCCAGGAGGAAAAACCGTCAATCCCTCACTGGTGAACGACAACCGCATGGCACTGCGCAGCGGAAGCAGCGAAAAAGGCAATGCCTCGTTTGGAACGGCTATTGAGATTGACGGTGTACGCATGAACAACAATGCTGAGACGGGCGAGACGCTGGCGGCCTCAACGCGCACCATCAGCGCATCGAACATTGAGAGCATTGAGGTCATCACCGGCATTCCATCAGTAGAATACGGCGACTTGTCAAATGGCGTCGTCAAGGTGAACACCCGCAGGGGAAAGTCACCCTTCGTCATAGAAGGCAAAATCAACCAGCATACCCGGCAGATAGCCCTCAACAAGGGTTTCGACCTTGGGATGCGCGCCGGAGTGATGAACGTCTCATTCGAACACGCCCGTTCGTTCACCAATGCCGTATCGCCCTATACCGCCTACCAGCGCAACATTCTCTCGCTAAACTACACGAACATCTTCTTGCGTGAGAGTATGCCCCTGACGCTCAATGTAGGACTGAGCGGCAACATCGGAGGCTATAACTCCGAGGCCGACCCGGACGAAACGCTGGATGACTACTCGAAAGTCCGCGACAACATGTTCCGGGGACACTTCGACCTGCAGTGGCTCCTTAACAAGCCGTGGCTCACCAATCTGTCGCTGCGTGGCTCTATCGCATACTCCGACCATAGGTCGGAAAACTATGCCAGTACCAGCAGTGCCTCAACACAACCCTACCTGCACACCACGGCTGAAGGATACTTCATTGCCCAAGACTATGACGAAAGCATGGCTAACGGATATAATGGCATTATCCTCGGACCTACCGGCTACTGGTATGTCAAGAGCTTCAACGATTCTAAGCCCCTCAACTGGTCGCTGAAGCTGAAAGCCGACTGGACCCGCCGCTTCGGCAAAGTGCTCAACAGGCTCATGGCTGGTGCCGAGTATACGGGTTCCAAGAATAATGGCCGAGGCACCTATTATGACGACATGCGCTATGCACCGACATGGCGCGAATACCGCTACGACGAACTGCCGGTGATGAACAACATCGCTCTCTATGCCGAAGAGAAGGTAACCATTCCCACAACCAGGCGAGCCACACTGGAACTCACCGCAGGACTGCGCAACGACCTCACCGTCATCAGCGGTTCGGACTACGGGACGGTAAGCAGTCTGTCACCACGCTTTAACGGACGCTACGTGTTCTGGCGCAATCAGTATAAGCGCTGGGTGACTGAGCTGAGCCTGCATGCCGGATGGGGCAAGAGTGTCAAGCTGCCGTCGTTCCAAGTGCTCTACCCCACCCCGTCATATGCCGACCGGCTGGCCTTCGCCTCTACGTCGACAAGCGACAACAAGTCGTATTATGCCTACCACACATACCCGTCGAAGGCACTTTACAATCCCGACCTGCGCTGGCAGTACACCAACCAGACCGATCTGGGCATCGACCTGACCATCAAGGGAACCCACATCTCGCTGTCGGCCTTCCATCACAGGACCCACCGGCCCTATATGTCGACAGGTCTTTACTCGCCCATGACCTATAAATACACCCCGCCCTCATCGCTCAACGCGCTGGGCATCAGCGTACAAGACCGCCGCTTCGCCGTGGACCAGCAGACGGGTATT
Source organism: uncultured Prevotella sp. (assembly GCA_946548065.1). Lineage (GTDB taxonomy): Bacteria > Bacteroidota > Bacteroidia > Bacteroidales > Bacteroidaceae > Prevotella. The sequence continues at coordinate 6,744 of CAMNPM010000022.1, forward strand.
GTCACTGTCAGCGATGCCACCGAAGCCGTCGGCCCCACTCAGCTGGCCTATCTGGAGCGTAACACGTATGCCGTCAACAACCGATATGTCAACGGCAGCGCCGTAGACCGCTACGGACTGGAATGGATGATAGACTTTGCCCCCATCAAGCCTCTGCGGACATCAATACGCCTGGATGGTAACTACTATTATTATAAAGGTACGGACGAGGTGCTGTTTGCAGATATTCCCTTAGGTGTCAGCTCTACGATGGCGGGAAACCTGCCCTATGCCTATGTCGGCTACTACCGGGGCTCCAACATCACCAGCACCAGCTACAGTGCCAATGCAGCCATTGCCAATGGCTCGCTGTCGAAGAAGATGAACCTGAACGTCACGCTGACCACCCATATCCCCAAGATACGCATGATTGTTGCCTTGCGCATAGAGACATCACTATATAACTATCAACGCTCGCTGAGCGAGTTTGAAGACGGGACACGCGGTGTTGTATTACAACAGGCCGGCGACTATTTTGGCACACCATACGACGGAACAACCGAGAACCAATATCTGGCACTCTATCCCGAATACTACACTACTTGGGACAACCCCACGGAGCTGATACCCTTTGCCGAGAAGTTTGTCTGGGCCAAGGACAACGACCCAGCACTCTACAACGACCTGACGAAACTGGTGGTGCGCAGCAACTATCCCTACACCATGAACCCCAACAGGATTTCCAGCTACTATTCGGCCAACCTGAGTGTGACAAAGGAAATTGGCGACCACGTCAGCGTGTCGTTCTATGCCAACAACTTCCTTAACAACATGCACACGGTCCGCTCGTCGCAGACCGACCTGGAGACATCGCTGTTCAGCAGCGGCTACATTCCCAGCTACTATTACGGACTATCACTTAAACTTAAATTTTAATATAACAAACAGAACAAACAATGAAGAAGTATTTTGTAATGATGATGATGGCTGTCACGGCCTTTAGCCTGACAGCATGTAAGAACGATGACGACGCAGTAAAACTGGTTAAACTGACAGTACAAGTAACGGGGGTCGACAGCGAAGATGCCTTTGACGTGGTACTGACCAACGCTACCACAGCTTCCAGCTATACCCAGCCTACCGATGCTACCGGTGCTGCCACTTTCGAGGTTACCGCCGGTATCTATAATGCCACTGTTTCCAAGACAGCCTACAAAGAGGGCTATCGCTACATCTACAACGGAACAGCCAGCAACATCACCCTGACAGCCGGCAAAGACGCCACCGCCATCATCGAGCTGAAGGAGGCCAAGACCAGTCAGGTGATTATAAAAGAGCTCTACAATGGCGGCTGTAAGACTGACGAAGGAAAGAATTTCCAGCAGGACAAGTGCGTTATCCTGTATAACAATACAGCAGAAAAAGCCACGCTGACCAATCTGGGCTTCGGAATGGCATCACCTGCCAATTCGCAGGCAAACAACAAAAACTATGGGGACGACGGCAAGCTGACCTATGAGTCACAAGGCTTCACTCCCTCCTGGAACGGCATCTGGTTCTACTCAGGGACCATCGAAATGGAGCCTTATTCACAATTGGTTATCAATGTGCAGGGTGCCATTGACAACACCCAGACTCATAGCCAGTCTGTCAACTATGCCAATGCCAGCTACTACTGCATGTACGACCCCGAGAGCGGATATAACAGCACCAGCTACTATCCCACACCTGCCGATGTTATTCCTACATCACACTATCTGAAAGCTGTCCGCGTAGGTCTTGGCGTCGCATGGTCACTGAGCGTATCATCTCCTGCTCTCTTCGTATATCAGGCACCCAACGTCAATCTTAGTGAATATGCCAACAACAGTAGCAACCTCTGGTATGACGGCGGAAGCGAGGGACAGCAGGTATGGGCTTGTGTCAAAATCTCCAACGAGTGGGTCTTCGATGGTATCGAGGTCTTTTCTAATGCCTATGATGACAACAAGAAGCGTCTGACAAGCGATATTGACGCTGGTTCCGTCGGTTTGACCAACTATCTGGGACACTCGCTCTACCGCAACGTTGACAAGGCCGCTACCGAGGCTCTGGCAGAGAATGCCGGCAAACTGGTTTATAACTACTCTCTGGGCGTTGACAGTTCTACCGACCCCAGCGGCATTGATGCAGAGGCTTCCATGAAGAATGGTGCCCACATCATCTTTATGGACACCAATAACTCGACCGCAGACTTCCACGAGCGCCAGAAATGTTCATTAAGAGACTAATACTTCCCCTTACATTCCTGTGTGTAGCACTAAATGGCTACACACAGGATTCTCTATTGCTTCGCAACTACGAGTTTGTGAAGCTGCAAACTCCGTGGCTTACCAGCAACAACGCTGCCGGACTGACAGCTTATCAAGCCAGGAACATTGCAACAGCCGAGGCCGGCCTCAGCTATGCCGAAGGAGGACTTATCGACTATTGGCAAGCACCGCGTGTACTGCAATTTAATGTGCGGGCCGAGGCCTTCCAACGACTGTCGGCACGAACGGTAGTCTATGGAGCCATCGGCTATGACAACTATACTGGCAGACAGATGACAGGGTCGGCATTCATCGACCCCACACGCAAGCCCTTCAACATCGTAGAAGACTCGCTGACTAACACCGGGCGCAAACATCGCGACACCTACCAGCTGACAGGAGCCGTTGGCATAGACTTGGGCAAAGGCTATTCCTTGGGCGGCCGCATCGACTACACATCGGCCAACTATGCCAAATACAAAGACCTGCGGCACAGCAACAAACTGATGGACCTCCAGCTGTCCGTAGGTGCCACAGCCCACGTACTCAGCTGGTTAACCATTGGTGCCAACTATCTGTACCACCGCAATACCGAAAGCTTGACCTTCAGCACCTATGGAAGGGAAGAGAAAGTGTACAAGTCGCTGATTGACCATGCGGCCTTCATGGGACGGGTGGAGCAATTCGGAAACTCAGGCTACACAGAGAAAGGACGAGAAATTCCCCTGGTGGAAGACCAACATGGTGGCAGCATCCAGCTGGAGGCACACCCGAAAGGGCCTTGGGCGTTCTATGCTGATGCAACCATTTGCCACGGCAGTGGCTACTATGGGCGTAAGTCGCCTTATACCATCACCTTCACCAATCACAACCGCGACATCATCACGGCAGATGCCTGGGTCCGGTATCTTGCCGGGACAGCACGGCATACACTGAAGTTCACCTTCCAGCATGAGAAGCTGAAGAACAATGCAGAAACATACCGTGAGTTAACCAACCAGAATGGCGCGCACTATTACGAATACTATGATGCCGTGAACGTGGCCGAGAAGTCTTGGACCGACCTACAGTTCGACTACACAGCCGACTTGCAGATACAGGGCGAGCTGCCCACTTGGACACTGAAGGCAGGTTTCAACTGGCAACAGCGCAAGCTGACAGGTATACAATATCCTTACTTCCGCAAACAGCAACTGAAGACAGCGCGAGGTTTTGTGTCAGCTGTCAGAAACATTCTGATGCGCAAAGGAGTACTATCGGCAACAGCACGTTTCAGTTACCAGAAAGGCAGCGGCAATTCTTTTGAAGATGGCATCTACCAGACACCTTCCGACGAGGACTACTTGCCACCCACGATGGAAGCATTCCTCTATCAGGAATACCGCTACCTGACTGCCGCACAGTATGCCTTTGGAGCTGACGTCAGATATGCTTTCATATTCCCCGGCACACAGTTGGCAACCTACGTCAAAGGCGGTGTTGACTACAAGAACAGCAATACGTCCAACGACTATACCGACGGCAACTACCGCCTCGGCCTGAACGTGGCCATAGGCTGCCTGTTTTAGTTGAGCGTTTTTCATTACTTTCGCTCAAAAAAGCAAAAGAAACATTTTTCTTTTGGTTTTATGCTTGCTTATTAGTACCTTTGCATGCGCAATGAAGATTCGGAATGTCATACTGAAGATACTGATGCCGCTGCTGTTGGGTACTGGCATCCTCTACTGGATGTACCGCGGTGAAGACTGGCAGACGATAGTCCACGTAGCCACTGAGGAGATGAACTGGACTTGGATGTTGCTATCGTTCCCGTTTGGCATCCTGGCCCAGGCTTTTCGCGGATGGCGCTGGCGGCAGACGCTGGAGCCTGTGATAGCGGAACGTGAAGCAGGGAGCGAGGGTAAACAGCCGTCTCTGCGCTCCTCAGTACTGATACATAGTATTTTTCTTTCCTACGCTGCCTCACTTGTAATTCCGCGCGTGGGCGAGTTTACGCGCTGTGGAGTACTGAAGCGCTATGAGGGAGTCTCGTTTCCCAAGGCCCTGGGGACAGTGGTGACAGAACGGGCCATCGACTCGCTGCTGGTGATGGGCATCACGCTGGTGGTGCTGCTGTTGGAGATGAGCACCTTCGGAACCTTCTTCCACAAGACAGGCACCAGCCTGGAGGGTATCCTGCATGGATTCTCGTGGGCAGGCTACCTGGTGGTTGCCATCTGCACAGGGGCAATCCTGATACTGCTACACTTCCTGCTAAGAAAGCTGTCCATATATAATAAGGTACGCGCGACATTCCGAGGCATTTGGCAAGGAATTATCTCGCTGAAGGACGTAAGCAACATCCCGCTGTTCGTATGCTTCACATTAGGCATATGGCTCAGCTACTTCCTACACTACTACCTGACATTCTTCTGTTTCGACTTCACGGCCCGTCTGGGACTGGGCTGCGCGCTGGTGACATTCATCGTGGGAAGCATCGCCGTGATAGTGCCAACACCCAACGGGGCAGGTCCATGGCATTTTGCGGTGAAGACCATGCTCATTCTATACGGAGTGGCCGACGAGCATGCACTCTACTTCGTGCTCATTGTCCACACGGTGCAAACGCTGCTCGTAGTGCTACTGGGCATCTACGCCTGGCTGACCCTGAGTTTTACGGGGGTGCGAGGGCACGGAGGTACGGGTGTACGGGGGTGCGAGGACACGGAGGTGCGAGAATAGTTTTGCTAATGAAATGATCGTTATAGGCAACAATCGACAAACCAAATAATAACCAGAGGAATGGGTAATCTCGCACTCATGTGCCAGAGTCCTCCACCCTCCTCTAAAAAAATTACTACAATGAACGAAATTCAAAATTTAAACCCACAGTGCATCTGGAAGAACTTCTATGCACTCACACAAGTGCCACGCCCAAGCGGACACTTGGAGAAAGTACAGCAATTCCTGCTCGACTTCGGCAAGCAAGCTGGTGTGGAAGCCTTTAAGGACCCCGCCGGCAACATAGTGATGCGCAAGAAAGCCAGTGCAGGCATGGAAAACCGAAAGGGAGTGATTCTGCAGGCACACATGGATATGGTGCCACAGAAGACTCCTGAGTCACAGCACAATTTCGAGACCGACCCTATCGAGCCTTGGATCGACGGAGAATGGGTGAAGGCCAAAGGCACCACCCTGGGAGCCGACAATGGTCTGGGCGTAGCAGCCATCATGGCCGTGATGGAGGACAAGACACTGAAGCACGGGCCTATCGATGCCCTCATCACGCGAGATGAGGAGACGGGCATGTTTGGTGCCAACGAGCTGCCCGAGGGTGAACTACAGGGCGACATCCTGCTCAACCTGGACAGCGAGCATTGGGGTAAGTTCGTCATCGGTTCGGCTGGCGGCATCGACGTCACCGCCACACTCGACTATCAGGAGGTAGACACCGACCCCGAGGACAGCGCAGTACGCCTGACGGTGAAGAACCTGCGTGGAGGACACAGCGGACTGGAGATCAACGAAGGGCGCGGCAATGCCAACAAGCTGCTGGTGCAGATTGTGCGCGAGGCCATCAGCGAGACAGAAGCTCGCCTGGCATCATGGAATGGTGGTAACATGCGTAACGCTATCCCCTTCAAGGCAGAGGCTGTACTGACACTACCCAAGGAGAACATTGCCGCTCTGAAAGAGATGGCCGCTGACTGGAAAGAAACCTTCAACGACGAGTACAAGCTCATCGAACCGCAAGGCGTGGAGGTACTCGTAGAGGAGGTAGCCACACCTGCCAAGGAAGTGCCTGTTGAGATTCAAGACAATCTGGTAGATGCTATTTTCGCCTGCCACGACGGAGTCATCCGCTTCATTCCCGCCTACCCCAACGTGGTTGAGACAAGCTCTAACCTTGCCATCATCAACATTGGCGGAGGCAAGGCCGCTCTCAAGATTCTCGCTCGTTCCAGCCGTGAAGACATGAAGGACTATGTGGTGACCATGCTGGAGAGCTGCTTCAACATGGCAGGCATGAAAGTGGAGACCGCTGGCAGCTATGGCGGCTGGGATCCCAACCCCGACTCAGAGATTCTGCACCTGCTGCTGAAGGAGTACAAAGAACTGTTCGGCAAGGATGGCATCATACAGGTAGACCATGCCGGACTGGAGTGCTCGGTAATCCTGGGCAAGTATCCGCATCTGGACGTGGTAAGCCTGGGACCCACGATGAAGTCGCCCCATACCACCACAGAGCGCGCCCTCATCGAGACCGTCGCCCCATTCTGGCAGCTGCTGAAGAAGACACTGGAGGACATTCCTGTTAAGTGAAGAGTGAAGAATGAAGAGTGAAGAGTGAAAAGTGGTGTGCGACAGCAAATTTTTCACGCTTCACTCTTCACTTTTCACTTTTTTTTATTACCTTTGCACACGAATAACCAAAATAACAACAAAAATGGACGATTACCCGGCGAATCAAAACAAATTGTAAGGCGGGGGACAAGTGGCAAAGCTGCTAATCCCTTTGCCGCTAAACTCATTAAAAAAGGATTAGCACAATGAAAACTTACTGGAACACCCAAGGCGGGCTGCGCCAAATAGACGATTGGCAGCCCAACTGCTGGATACAAGTGACGTGTCCGACCGACGAGGACCAACAGATGATGGAGGAGCAGTACAACATTCCCGACTACTTCTTCTCAGACATCAGCGATACCGATGAGCGCGCCCGCTACGAATACGATGACGGATGGATGCTCATCATCCTGCGCATACCTTATGTCAAAGAGGTGCGCTCACGAACACCCTATACTACCGTACCCTTAGGCATCATCCATAAGCGCGACGTCACCATCACCGTATGCTACTACGAGACGAACATGATGATCGACTTCGTGAGCTATCAGCAGAAACGAGGAGTAGGATTCACCGACTACGTGGACATGATCTTCCGTCTGTTCCTCTCGTCGGCCGTATGGTACCTGAAGCGCCTGAAGCAAATCTCGATGCTGATAGACAAGGCTAAGCGCAACCTGGACCGCGAGGTGAACAACGAAAGCCTGATAGGCCTGAGCCGACTGCAGGACTCGCTGACCTACTTCAACACCTCGATACGCGGCAACGAGAACCTGCTGTCGAAGCTGAAGTTCAAGTTGCAGATAGACGAATTGGATGCCGACCTCATCGAGGACGTCAACATCGAGATGACCCAGGCTCGCGAGACCACCAGCATCTACTCGAACATCCTGGAGTCGACGATGGACACCTACCAGAGCATTATCAACAACAACATGAACACCATCATGCGTACACTCACCTCGGTGACCATTATCCTGATGCTGCCCACATTGGTCGCATCCTTCTTCGGCATGAACCTCATCAATGGCATGGAGGACAGTCCGGTAGGATTCGTCATCGCTATCGTACTCTCTGTGGCGATTTCTATTGTCTCTTTGCTCATTTTCAGGCATAAACGGCTGATTTAATTCATTTTTATTAAAAAAAATTAGGTCGTTTCGTTTTTTTTCACTAATTTTGCCAAGAATCCAGGTATAGCTGCCCTGTGCAGAGGTGTGCCTGATAATATGTGACTAACCCTATCATTCACCAAAAACAACAAGATGATGGACTCTCAAGAGAAAACTCCCATTGAGGAGCAGATTGCAACGCCACACTCTGACATTGAGTCAGAGAACGTAGAACAAAACGTAGTGGAAACCACAGCTGAACAGCCTGTTACAGAGGCAGCAAAGCCTGCTGTAGAAGTCGAAGAACCCGTTGCTGAGGTTCCCGAACGCAAGCAGTATGAAACCAAGAAGGAAGTGCTGGAGCGTGTGCGCGAGATAGCACACAGCGACGAAGCACCCATGAAGGACGAGGTTGACTATCTGAAGACCACGTTCTACAAGATGCATATTGCAGAGCGCGAAGCCAAGCTGAAAGCATTTATCGACGGTGGTGGCGATCCAGAACAATACCAGATAACCCCCGACCCAGACGAGGAAGCCTTCAAGGCAGAGATGCTACTTATCAAGGAGAAGCGTCAGCAACTCTTCAAGGAGCAAGAACAGGAAAAGCAGGACAACCTGCAGAAGAAACTCGACATCATTGAGAAGATTAAGTCGATGATTACCTCGCCAGAGGAAGCTAACAAGTCATACAAGGATTTCAAAGCCCTACAGGAGGAATGGAAGGAGATTAAGAATGTTCCCGCCGAGCGCGCCAACGAGCTGTGGCGCAACTATCAGCTGTATGTAGAACAGTTCTACGACCTGCTGAAGCTGAATAGCGAAGCCCGCGAATATGACTTCAAGAAGAATCTGGAGCTGAAGACCCGCTTGTGCGAAGCAGCAGAGAAGCTGGCCGAGGAAGCCGATGTCATCAGTGCATTCCACCAGTTGCAGAAATTGCACCAAGAATATCGCGAGACGGGTCCTGTAAGCAAGGAACTGCGCGAAGAGATTTGGCAGCGCTTCAAAGCAGCCTCGACCGCAATCAACAAGCGTTTCCAGCAACATTACGAGGGGCTGCGCGCCAAGGAAGAAGAGAATCTGGAGAAGAAGACGGCTCTCTGCGAGAAGGTGGAGGCCATCGCTGCTGCAGAGAACAAGGGCAGTGCCGACTGGGAGCGTCATACCAAAGAGATTATTGAGCTGCAAGCAGAATGGAAGACCATTGGCTTTGCACCACAGAAGATGAACGTGAAGATATTCGAGCGTTTCCGTGCAGCCTGCGATGACTTCTTCGGACGCAAGGCTCAGTACTTCCGCGGACTGAAGGACCAGTTCAAGCAGAATGCCGACAAGAAACGTGCGCTCATCGAAAAGGCCAAGGCCCTGCAAGACTCTACCGACTGGAAGTCAACCAGCGACAAGCTCATCAACTTGCAGAAAGAGTGGAAGACCATCGGCATGGTACCTAAGAAGTTGGGCGACCAACTATGGGAAGAGTTCTTGGCAGCCTGCAACAAGTTCTTTGAGGCCCGCAAGGAAGCTGGTGCCGGTAGCCGCAGCGAGGAGCGCGTGAATCTGGAGAAGAAGCGCGATGTCATTGCCCGCTTGAAGGCTGCTGCCGAGGAGGCCGGTGAGGGTCTGCAGGATCAGGTACAGAAGCTGATGGAAGAGTATCAGAGCATCGGTCATGTGCCTTTCAAGGAGAAAGACAAGCTGTACGAAGAGTATCATGCTGTCCTGGACAAGCTGTATAAAGACCTGAACATCAGCGTAGCCCGCCGTCGCCTGTCGAAGTTCAAGGACAACTTGAAACAGGTAGCGGAGCGCGGTGAGAGTGCTCTCGACAACGAGCGTGCCCGACTGATGCGCCAGTATGAACAGTTGAAGAGCGAGGTGCAGACCTACGAGAACAACCTGGGATTCCTGAACGCTTCGTCCAAGAAAGGCAGTTCGCTGATTGACGAGATGAACCGCAAGGTGCAGAAGCTGAAGGACGAGGTGCAGCTGGTTCGCGACAAGATCAAGGCCATCGATGCTGAGAACAAGGAAAAGGCAAAAGAGAATGAGTAAACTGAAAAAACTCATAAATAATGTAAAAGCGTGAGAAATCTCACGCTTTTTTCGTACCTTTGCAAAAATCTACTGAAACAAATACAAACAAAATACTAACAACATGATGAAAAGACTAATCCAGACACTTCTGTTTAGTGCCTTGATGGTGCTGACAGCCCAGGCTAACGGCTGGGACGAAGTGCAGTACAAACAGATTGAGCAGAGCATCCGCATGCCTCAGTTTGCAGACCGTGTATTCGACATTACCAAGTATGGTGCCAAGCCCAGCCATACAGCCGCCAAGAACCAGAAAGCCATCCAGAAGGCCATCGACAAGTGTTCGGCAAAGGGTGGCGGCCGCGTGGTAGTGCCTGCCGGGCAGAAGTTCCTGACCGCTGCCATCCAGTTGAAGAGTGGTGTCAACCTGGTGATTGAGGAGGGAGCCGTGCTGGAGTTTGCCTTCGAGCCGGAGCTCTACCCCATCGTGCCCACACGCTGGGAAGGTCTGGACTGCTGGAACCTCAGTCCGCTGATTTACGCCTACCAGGCAAAAGACATTGCTATCACGGGTAAGGGAACCATCGACGGCGGTGGTTCGAAGGATACCTGGTGGCCTTGGTGCGGCAACAAAAAGCATGGTGCCAAGGAGGGCGGCATCTCGCAGTGGGGAGGCAGCCGCGAGCGTCTGCTGAAAGCTGCCGAGGACGGTGTGGACATGTACAACCGGAGGTTCGGTCCGCAGGACGGCCTGCGCCCACAGATGATCAACCTGAACCAGTGTGAGGGCATCCTGATTGAGGATGTGACACTGCTGCGCTCGCCTTTCTGGGTGATTCATCCCCTGCTGTCGACCGATATCACCGTGCGCGGCGTACACATCAACAACGACGGCCCCAACGGTGACGGATGCGACCCTGAGTCGTGCGACAGGGTGCTGATAGAAAACTGCTACTTCAATACCGGCGACGACTGCATAGCCATCAAGAGCGGACGCAACAACGACGGCCGCGAGGGTGGGCAGGGCCGATATGCCGGACGGCCCTCGAAGAACATCATCATCCGCAACTGTAAGTTCCAAAACGGACACGGTGGCGTGGTGATCGGTTCTGAAATTTCTGGCGGTTGCCAGAATGTGTATGCCGAGAACTGCGAGATGGACTCTCCCTCGCTGGACCGTGTGCTGCGAATCAAGACTAACTCGTGCCGTGGAGGCATCATCGAGAATATCAACATGCGCAATATCACCGTTGGACAATGCGGCGAGGCGGTGCTGAAGATCAACACCGACTATGAGCCGCGCGAGGTGTGCTGCCGCGGATTCTACCCGACGGTGCGCAATGTGACAATGGAGAACGTAACCTGCAAGAAGTCGAAGTATGGTGTGATGATCGTGGGCTACGAAGACCCCAAACTGGCCTATACCATCAGCGGCATCACTGTGAAGGACTGCCACTTCGACGGTGTGTACAACAAGCACATCAACCAGATTGGCCTGGCACAGAATGTGAAGTACGAGAACCTGATGATCAACGGTTCGCTGGTGCTGCAGGAGATGCCCTACAAGCACTACTCGGAGTGGCTCACCTACTCGGAGATGCAGCGCGTGCCGAAGTCGTACCTGCTGGACTTCTCGAAGAAGCCCAAGTGGAGCTACGTGATGGGTATCGAACTGGAGGGCATGCTGGACACCTACCTCCGCTACGGCGGTGAGAAGATACGCCAGTACTGCCAGCAATATACCGACACGATGATCAATGTTGCTGGCGACATCCGAGGATACAACATCCTGGACTATAACTTGGACAACATCCGCACTGGACACTTCGTCACCCGCATGTATCAGCAGTGGCCCGAGGAGAAGAACCTGCTGGCCATGAAGACCATGATGAAGCAGCTTCAGGACCAGCCCCGCACCATTGCCGACCGCGTGTTCTGGCACAAGGCCATCTATGCCTATCAGGTATGGCTCGACGGCATCTTCATGGGCCTGCCCTTCCGCTGCCTGACGGCTCCCATCACGGAGGCCAAGGCTGGCAAGAAAGCCATCAATGCCATCTACGACGACGCTGTCAACCAGCTGAAGATTACCTATCAGCGCACCTTCGACCCCAAGACCGGTCTGAACCGCCACGCCTACGATGAGACGCGCAAGACGTTCTGGGCCGACCAGCAGACAGGACTGTCGCAGCACTGCTGGGGTCGTGCGCAGGGCTGGTACACGATGGCACTCATCGAGGTGCTCGATGCCCTACCCCAGGACTATGCCTTCCGTTCGGAGGTGCTCGACCTGCTGCAGAAAGACTTCGACGCCATTCTGAAATGGCAGGACAAGGAGACAGGTTTGTGGTATCAGGTGATGGACTCACCGGGCAAGGAGGGTAACTATCTGGAGTCTACCTGCTCGTCGATGTTCACCTATGCCCTGCTGAAAGCCTATCGCAAGGGATATGTGGGCGAGAAATACCGCGATGCCGGCATCAAGGCCTACAAGAGCATGATTCAGAAATTCATTCAGGTAAATCCCGACAAGACCATCTCGCTGACCCGCTGCTGCGAGGTTGCCGGACTGGGGCCCGCCGCCACGCCCGAGGTTGAAGCCGCCATGAAGCGTATCAACCCCAAGGGCAGTGTCAAGGAGAACCGCCGCCGCGACGGCTCCTACCAGTACTATCTCTCCGAGCCTATCCGCGCCAACGACGCCAAGGGCGTAGGCCCGTTCCTCTGGGCTTCGCTGGAGATGGAGATGCTGGGCTACACTACCGAAAACCTGAAATAAAGGACAAGAACAAAATCTAAAATGGGAAAGAATATGAAGAAAACACTATTCACTTTAGCTGCTGTGGCCTGCACGATGGCAGCGTTGGCCGACGGCTATGACCTAAACAAGCCATTCGGTTTCTGTACCGTCTCGTCGCGAACCGATGCCAGCCAGACCTACGACATCACTGGTGGCGGCTGCTATGTCTACCCTATACCCGAGGGATTCACCGGTAATGTTCTTACCCTGAAGTCGAACGGCCAGGACATGAAGAGTACTATCCAGAATGCCATCAAGCAGAACGATGTGGTAATCCTCGACGGCTCCGACGGTGATTTCATCGTGTCGAGCAATATCGGTATCGCAGCCTCCAACAAGACGATTATCGGTATCAACAACGCCCGAATCTGCACACAGTGGTATGTTACCGACGAACTGAAAAAAGCTCTCGATGGTGCTGGTGTCCCCAAAATGAGCACCAGCGGTGGCGGAGGTACATTGCCCAACGGCACATCAGTCAAGGAAGAGGCAGAGTATAATACCCGCAAGATTATCATCGAGATGACCGGCGACAACAACGAGGAGTATCGCAAATCGGGCGTACTCACCATACAGAACTGCCAGAACATTATTATCCGCAACATCACCTTCGTAGGACCTGGCTCTATTGACGTAGGTGGCTACGACTTGATCTCCAGCACCGGTGCCAAGCATATCTGGGTAGACCATTGCGAGTTTCTTGACGGCATGGACGGCAACTTCGACATCACCAACTCTGCCGACTTCCATACCGTCAGCTGGTGCATCTTCCGCTATACCAACCGTGCATATATGCACCAGAACACCAATCTTATCGGCAGCAGCGACAGCGAGTCGAAGGGATTTCTGAACACCACCTTCGCCTTCTGCTGGTGGGGCTCTGGCTGCAAGCAGCGCATGCCGATGGCCCGTGTAGGCAAGGTTCACATGCTGAACAACTACTTCACCAGCACTACAGCCAGCAACGGCATCAATCCACGCATCAGTTCGGAGTTTCTTATCGATGGCAACTATATCGCCGCTGGCATGAAGAAATACTACAGCGAAGATAATGCCTCTGCCGTCACCTGGACCACCAACAACTACATCGCCGAGTCCAGCAGTCTGCCCGCATCTAAAGGCAGTACCGTTACTGTACCTTATTCTATAGATGCCGCACCCTTTAGCGAGGTGCCTGCCCTGGTAGAGGCAGGAGCCGGAGCTACCCTACCCTATGGCGACAGCAGCAGTGAACCAACAGGAACCAAAGGCAGCATCCTTTGGTCGCTCTCTTCTAATGCCAATGCAGAGGTGAGCACCGCCCTGGCCAGCACAGTCAGCTCAGCCAGTGCAACATGTGGTAGCAATCTCGTCCTGAACAAATATGCATCGAATAACAACGTTCGCTTTGCACTCTATCAGGCACAGACCATCCAGACCGCCGCTGCCGATGACAATGCTGTCATCTTCTCAATTACGACTCAAAACGGCTACAAGTTCAAGGCTACTGCCGTCGAATTCTATGCCTGCAAGGCTGGTACCGACAACGGCACCATCGATGTCAGTTGGAAGGATGCAGGGGGTAAGACCGCCCTCTGGACAGCCCAGTCGCCCAACCGTAACAATGTAGACAACAACTACTACAGTTTCTACAGCAAAGAGATTACGAATCAGTCGACAGCCACCGAAGGAGAGTGTTCGCTGATAGTCAACATCTACAATGTCGGTGCTACCAATAAAGACGGCAGCATCAACAAGAAAGATCTGGGTCTGGCTCAGGTTATCATTAAAGGAACCATCATCGACGGCTCTACAGGTATCAGCGCCCCCGTCATCATCAAAGACGATGGCAACATCTACAACCTCCGTGGACAGAAAGTGACCGACGACTACAAGGGTATCGTCATCAAGAACGGAAAGAAATACATTCAGAAGTAAATCATGAAGAAATCGCTACTAACACTCATCGCCTGCGCCATATCCTCACTGGTTATGGCACAGGCTCCTGCTTTTCCAGGAGCAGAGGGACACGGACGTTATGTCACAGGCGGACGCGGTGGAACGGTTCGCCACGTAACCAATCTTAGCGGCAAAGACATTGAAGGCTCCTTCCGCAGGGCTGTAGGCTATGCCAACAGCATTGTGGTTTTCGATGTGGCTGGAGTTATTGAGTTGGAAGCCGATGTTACTTTCAAGGATAATATCACCATCCTCGGACAGACGGCACCAGCCCCTGGCATCACCCTGCGCTATCGTACCATTCAGCCGGGTAACAACAACATCATCCGGTTCATTCGCATCCGCCGTGGTGAGGAGAAAAATATCAACGACGGTGCCGATGCCATCTGGCAGCGCCAGAAGCACGACATCATCCTCGACCATTGCTCTTTCTCATGGAGTATCGACGAAGTTGCCTCTTTCTATGACAATCGCAACTTCACCATGCAGTGGTGCTCAGTGGCAGAGGCACTGGCCAATCCCGGTCACACTAAGGGTGAGCATTGCTATGGCGGCATTTGGGGCGGCAAACAGGCTTCTTTCCATCATAACATGATAGCTCATGTACAGAATCGTGCTCCGCGTCTCAATGGTGCGCGCTATGGCTGGCAGGGATACGACAAGACGAAATATGCCAATACCATCAAGGCCGAGATTGTCGACCTGCGCAACTGCGTGATGTACAACTGGGGACAAGGCAACGGTGCCTATGGCGGCATGGGTGGCTATCACAACATCGTGAACAACTACTACAAGGCAGGCCCTGCCACTAAGAACAAGACGCGCGTCTTCCAGTGTGGGCATACTACTGGCAAAGATGATGACGGCGGCAAAGCTATCGATCCCGACAAGAAGTTCATCTGGGGACATTTCTACATCAATGGCAACTATGTCGCTGCAGCCAGCACACCAGAGAATTACGACTGGAAGGGCGTCAGTGTTGACGATGGTGATGCAACCACCAAGGATACTATCAAGCTCGCCGCTCCTGTCTCTACCGGTGACATCACCACTCATACTGCCCAAATGGCTTTCGAAAGAGTATTGCAGAATGTAGGTGCCTCGCTCTATCGCGATGCCGTTGACAGCCGCCACATGGAGGAAGCCAAAAACGGCACAACGACCTATACCGGCAGTGCCACAAAGCAAGGCAACGGTAGCACTATCACACACCAGCCGGGAATCATCGATTTCGTAAAAGACCAAGGCACCTATACATTAGAGACGGCAACCCGTCCTGAAGGCTTCGATACTGATGGCGACGGTATCCCCAACGACTGGGAGATTGCCAACGGACTGAATCCCGACGATGCCAGCGACGGTAATCTGAAGACGCTTGACACTGAGAAAGGCTGGTATACCAATCTTGAGGTCTATGCCAACTCTCTTGTCGAGGATATCATGAAGGTGGGCAATGCTGGCGGTGAGAGCAATTTCACCGAGTACTACCCCACCTCTAAGTCTACTGGCATCACAGCCACACGGACCGCTGCCATCCAGGCCACCGAATACTACGACCTGAACGGCCGCAGGCTGGCGGAGCCTCTGACAGGCGTCAATATCCGCGTGGAGCGTATGGCTGACGGGAGGACCGTCACCACAAAGGTCATCAAGTAGAACAGGGTTTTCATAATACCTATCATGGAAGGCTCGGAAAAAGTCTTCCATGATTTGTATTAAAGAGTATTCTCTATACGGAAGTAGGTATTCTGCATTTTTTCGTGGAAATGCTTTGCTGTTCCGATTTTTCTTCTTATCTTTGCCGTTGTAACTATTGAACGCAACATACAATATGGCACAGTCAGTACGAGGCAAATACCTGAATCCGAAGGCCGACCTGACCTTCAAGCTTATCTTCGGCGAGCATCCCGACCTGGTGATGAGCCTGCTCAACGCGTTGCTGCCCTTGGAGGCAGGTCGCGAGATTGAGCGCGTGGAATATGCATCTCCGGAGATGATACCTGAGAACCCTGGTAAGAAGAACAGTATCGTTGACGTGCGCTGCCACGACAATCTGGGCCGCGAGTTTATTGTCGAGATGCAGCTCTACTGGAGCGACGAGTTCCGCCAGCGCGTCATGCTCAATGCGTCGAAGGCCGTCGTCAAACAGGCTGGCACGGGTGAGAACTATTCGCTCATCCAGCCCGTCTACTCGCTGAACCTGGTCAACGAGGGGCTAAACCTTGGCGACGAGGTGGGGCCCGATGAGTTCTATCACGACTATGCCATTGTCAATGTGGAGCATACCGACCGCGTCATCGAGGGCCTGCGCTTTGTGTTTGTCGACCTGGAGAAGTTCAAGCCCAAGACGATAGCCGAGAAGAAGATGGCCGTGCTGTGGCTGCGGTTCCTGACCGAGATAGATGAGCACACGCAGCAGGTTCCGGAAGAGTTGCTGGAGAATCCCGACACGCGCAAGGCTCTTCAGATTCTTGAGAAGTCGGCTTTCACCGACGGTCAGCTTCAGGCCTACTCCGACTTCTGGATGGCCTTGGTCGACGAGCGTGTGCTCAGAGAGGATGCCCAAAGGAAAGGCCATGCAGAAGGTCATGCGAAAGGTCTTGCAGAAGGTCATGCGAAAGGTCTTGCAGAAGGTCATGCAGAAGGTCTTGCAGAAGGTCTTGCCGAAGGGCGGGCTGAAGGTCTTGCCGAAGGGCGGGCTGAAGGTCTTGCCGAAGGCCTTGCTAAAGGCCGTACCGAGGGTCGTGCGGAAGGCCGTGAGGAAGGAATCTTAGAAACAGCCCGCAAGATGAAGGCCAAAGGTTATGCGACTGAAGTCATAGCTGAGATTACAGGCCTGTCCGCTGATGAGATAGAAGCACTATAGTGCGCTTCGACAAGTAGGAATTGGATCACAGGGGGCTGATTTGTTACACAAACCTGGGAAATGATGGTTCAATATTCATGTGGTTAGTGGGTAAAAGCTACTAAGCCTCTCTATCCTCCCCGCTGCGTTGTCTGCGCAGCGGGGATGTTTCGTTATGCCGTTTCAAGCGGTAGCTCGAGAGAAAGCGAGTTAACTCAAATCTTCCATCGAGTTGGCTCATTCAATCATATGAGTTAGCTTATTCGATGATTTGAGTTATCGGGAATTTCCCGTCGGACAATAATTAGGACCGGAATACGTTATTACATAAGTATAAATGACAGCAACAGAACATTATAATATGCGACGTAAACTCAAGCTCATCCTATGTACCACGTTGGCTCTGGTGCTCCTGACGGGATGCGGTGCCGAGCAGGCTATGAAGAAAGGCGACCGCTTCTATGCCCTGGGCGAATATTTCGACGCTGCCACGCAGTATCGGAAGGCCTATTCGCAGACCCCCAGCAAAGAACGTGCACTGCGCGGACAGCGTGCCCTGAAGCTGGCCGACTGCTACCGCCGCATCAACTATACGCAGAAGGCCATTGCAGCCTATAACAATGCCGTGCGCTACAAGCAGGCTGACTCGCTGACCCATTTCTTCCTGGGACAGCAGCTGATGAAGAACGGACAATACAAGGAGGCCGCCAAGCAATTCCAACAGTTTCTTGACTCGCTGGACCACGGTGCCACGTGGGTGCAGACGGGAGACGGTGGTGCTGCGGCGCGCAGAGCTGCGGCACTGCGCAGCTACGAGCAGTTGGCGCGCAACGGGCTGCGCTCGGCACAGATGGCTCCGGAGTGGAAAAAACAAGGGTCGGACTATACGGTGAAGCGCGAGAACCTGTTCAACTCGCGCCGTGCCGACTACTCACCCATGCTGGCGGGAGAAGAGAACAACCAGCTGTTCTTCACCTCAACGCGCAACCAGGCCAGGGGCGATGAGTACAGCGGCATCACTGGAACAAAGAATGCCGACATCTTCGTCTCTACCAAGGATGACAAGGGCAAGTGGCAGCACCCGGAGGTGATAGACTCAGAGCTGAACACCGACTTCGACGAGGGAGCCTGCTCGTTCTCGCCCAACGGCAAGACGATGTACCTGACCCTGTGTACCACCAACCCCGACTATCCACGCTATGCCACCATCGTCACCTCCAGCCGCTCGGATGCCGCATGGAGCAAGGCTACGCAACTGAAGCTGACTCGCGACACGCTGTCGGCATACGCCCATCCAGCCGTATCGCCCGACGGACAGTGGCTCTACTTCGCCAGCAACATGGCAGGCGGACTGGGCGGCTACGACATCTGGCGCGTACGACTCACCACCAGCGGAACGGGCGGTGTCGAGAATCTGGGAGCACCCATCAACACACCCGGCGACGAGCTGTTCCCCACCTTCCGACCCAACGGCGACCTCTACTTCTCGAGCAACGGACACCCGGGAATGGGCGGACTGGACATATACATTGCCCGCGTATCAGACAACGTAAGCAGTAAGGATTCGCTGGCACAGCATACTGTAGGATTTACGCTCACCCATCCCGGTTTCCCGCTCAACTCGCAGGGCGACGACTTCGGCATGACCTTCGAGGGAATGAAGAACCAGGGATACTTCGCGTCGAACCGGGGGGATGCCCGGGGGTGGGATCACATCTATTCGTTCTACAACCCGGAGATAATACAGACGGTGAAAGGTTGGGTGTACGAGAAAGACGGCTACGAGCTACCCTCGGCACAGGTCTACATGGTGGGCAACGACGGCACTAACCTGAAGCTGAGCGTGAAGGGCGACGGCTCGTTCACCCAAGAGATACACCCTGGGGTAGACTACGTGTTCCTTGGCACCTGCAAGGGATTCCTGAACCACCAGGAGCAGCTGCGTGTGGAACCCGTCAAGAAGTCGAAAGAGTACGTGCTGCAGTTCCCCCTGGCCAACATCATGGCTCCTGTGCTGATTGACAACATCTTCTACGACTTCGACAAGGCCACGCTGCGCCCCGAGTCTGAAACAGCCCTCGACCAGCTGGTGAAGCTGCTGGAGGAGAATCCCAACATCACCATCGAGCTGTCTGCCCATACCGACTATCGCGGTTCGGCAGAGTACAACAAACGACTGTCGCAGCGTCGGGCTGAGTCGGTGGTGAACTACCTGATAGCCCACGGCATAGCCCACGACCGACTGACACCGGTAGGCTACGGCAAGGAGAAGCCCAAGGAGGTGCGCCGCAAGCTCACCGAGCGATACCCTTACCTGAAGGAGGGCGACCTTCTGACCGAGGAATACATCAAAGCCCTGTCAGAAGAAGAGCAGCAGGAAGAATGCAACCAG
This sequence comes from uncultured Prevotella sp., assembly GCA_946548065.1. Classification (GTDB taxonomy): domain Bacteria; phylum Bacteroidota; class Bacteroidia; order Bacteroidales; family Bacteroidaceae; genus Prevotella. Next base: position 26,461 of record CAMNPM010000022.1, read on the forward strand.
CTGAACCGCCGCACCGAGTTCCGCGTACTGCGAACCACCTACGGTCTGTTTGGCAATTAAAGCTTAACTCTTAAGGTCAGCTAAAGCTCTTTTTATTTTTTAACTTTCATTTTTCATTGTATACCACTTCGCCCACTCCCACGAAGAGCAGTCCGAAGAGGATGGTAGCCAGCATCAGCGGGTTGATGTTCACCGATTCAGTAGGCAGTGTGCGCAGCATCACTTCCAGATGGATGGCCAGCAGTTCCCAGCCACGCAGAGCAATGAACACCGCGATGAACACAGCCACACACAACAGCGTCCACAGGCGGTTGAACCACCTCAGGTTGAAAGCTTGCCGTTCGCGCTGCGGCAGACGCTGCATCACCCGCGCCGTGAAGCCCTCGTCGGCAATCTGCTGCTGGGCTGCACTGCTGAAAAACTGTTTCAGCAATAGTTCGTTATCTTCCGTCATATCCATTCTTTCTTAAATAGTTAGCCAATTTCTCCTTGCCTCGCGAGAGGTGCGACTTCACCGTTCCCTCCTTCATGCCCGTTATCTCAGCCACCTTGCGGATGTCGTAGCCGTCGATGAGCTGCAGCGTGATACAAGTACGTTCGTCGGTCTTCAGCAGGCTCAGAGCACGATAGATGTCCAGCCTGAGCGTCTGATTCTCTTGACGCGAGCGTTCGGGCAGCCGCTCTACATCCTCTGTCGGGCGGTGACTGCGCGTATAGTCGTAGAATACGTTATAGGCTATGCGCATGAGCCACGTCTGAAACGATGCCAACGCCCTGAACGACTTGATGTTGACGTATGCCTTGACGAAGGTGTCCTGCGCCAGGTCGTCGCTCAACTGACTGTCTCCCAGCGTCTGGTTCAGGAAGAACCTCCTGACAGGCGACTGGTGGCGGCGCACGAGTTCATCGAAAGCCCGCTTGTCGCCAGCCACAGCCACCTGCACTGCGAGAGAGAGATCAGTTGTCATTTCCGGTTTACTATACGTTGGTAATATGCTGCTTAGCGGGTATGATAATCCACGCCACGATGTAGAACGGTATGCCGGCAAAGGCTGTAAACAGCGTCAGTGCTGCATAGCCCAGTCGAACGGCCACAGGGTCGAAGTCCATATACTCTGCAAAACCTGCGCACACACCGCCAAACACGCGGTCGTCGCTCCTGTAAAGTCTCTTTGTCATAATCGTATAATGCTTAAAGTTTAACGTTCCTAAAATCTTTTTCCTTGGACAACAGTCTACAGCGGGGTGACATCGTTTCTCTTCTTGCCCAGCTTGCTGGCTGCTATCTTGCCCAGACCGATGCACGCCACCAGAGCACCAATTCCCCAGCCTACCTCTCCGGCAGCAAAGCCAAGGAAGAACATCAAGCCCACGCCGACAAAGAACTGCCGCATGCCCCTCTTGTACTCCTCGTCAGGATCTGCCTGCGCCTCCAGCAGACGATCGGGAATGGGCTGTCCCTGATCCATAGCCTGCTGCGCCAGTCTCAGCCGCTGCTTGCGGTTGCGGTTGATAAAGTAGAACAAGACCACGATGATCAGCACCGGGGCCAACACGAAGATGATAAACAGCACGGCCAGCACGAACAGCAGGCCAGCCATACCCTCAACGCCAAGCTCCTTGTTAATCTGGCTCATGGCCGATGCAAAGTCGTCATCGTCGTCCCATTCGTCCCAGTTGTCTCCAACGGCTGCTCCCCCACCCGTCTGAGCCGCCGATGTCGTATCGCTGAACACCTCCACGGCATCCTTGTTCGTTGAGTCCACCAGCTCCTCCTGCTCCCTGGGAGTATGGCGGTGCTTCTGTGCGGCTGCCTCCATCCCCATGGTCAGGGCCAGCAGCAAAGTCATTGTCATTAGTACTTTCTTCATAATCCGTAACTTTTGTTTTATTGTTGCTTTACCCATTAGACGCACCACGCAGTCTTTTGGTTGCAAAAATATAAAAAAAAGCTTTCAGAACACAGGCAATCATGGATTTTCTTCCTAATCCATTAGGTTTCTCCTAAAAAAATAATATCTTTGCACCCATCAAAGCAAAATATTCACCTAAATGATACATTTTGAATAATATGATAAAACTGATAATCTTCGATTTTGACGGAACCTTGGGCGATACCCGACGGAATATCGTAACAACGATGCAGATGACCATCCGAGAGCTGGGACTGGCGGGCCGCACCGACGACGAGTGTGCATCCAAGATAGGACTGCCTCTTGACGGCTGTTTCGAGGCATTGTATCCAGATGAGAGCAAGGAAACTATTCAGCTTTGCACCCATACCTACAGGAGAATCTTCCAGGAGAACCTGCTGTCGATGAAGCCACAGGTGTTTCCTAAAGTTAAAGAGACGCTGATGGCTCTGAAGGAGCAAGGACTGATGCTCACGATAGCATCGTCACGCTGGCACAAGTCTTTGTCTGAGTTGACACACGACCTGGGCATTGCGGATTATATCTCAATGCTGGTAGGAGCCGATGATGTAGAGAAAGCAAAGCCCAATCCAGAACCTGTTCTGAAAACGCTCTCCGCTATGGGTTTCAAGGCGAGCGAGGCCCTCGTTGTAGGCGATATGAACGTAGATATTCTGATGGGCAAGAACGCTGGAGCAAAAACCTGCGGTGTGACCTACGGAAACGGAACGAAACAGGAACTTGAGGAGTCTGGAGCCGACTATCTCATTGACAGCTTTGAGGAACTAATAAAATTATGTTGAGTCCTTAGTACCATCAACTGCCGTTTCAACGAATGTTCTGCCATCACTTTTTGCTAATTATCCTAAAACAATCTTAAAAGGGCTGCAAAGTTACGCGTTTTTGAATGAAAAGCGAGCGTAATTCATCTTTTCTTGCTATATTTGCAAATAAATGCTCTATAACTATGCCCAGAAAGATGAATATCTACGAAGAGGCAGGCCGCTGTCTGCTATGTGATGATGCTCCCTGTACGAAGGCCTGTCAGACAGGAGACCCCGCTCGCGCCATCCGTGCCGTCCGTTTTGACAATCATAAGCCAGCCTTGCGATGGGTGAAAGACTGCAGCGATGAAGACTTGGAGCGGGCTGAGCAAGCCTGTATCCTCTATAATGGTCCTATCCACATTCGTCAGTTCATTCGCAGCATATCGGCAGACGATGTGGACGACAGCAACTATCCCGACCTGAGCATCACCTTCTGCGGCATCCAATGCGAAAATCCCTTCTTCCTAGCCTCATCGGCTGTATGCACGAACTATGAGATGGTGGCCCATGCATTCGATTTAGGATGGGCTGGTGTGTTCTACAAGACCATCTGTATGGAGGACATCCACGAGGTGTCACCACGCTTTGATGCGATACACCATGCTGCTAAATTTGGTGACTTTTACGGATTCCGCAATATGGAGCAGTTGAGCGAGAATAGCGTGGAGACAGATTTCGACATCCTGCACAGGCTAAAGACCAACTATCCCACCAAGGTTGTCGTGGCCTCTATCATGGGAAAGACGGAATCGGAGTGGATGGCTCTGGCCAAGATGGCTCAGGATGCTGGTTGCGATGCCGTGGAACTGAACTTCTCCTGTCCACAGATGAAGAGCAAAGGTATGGGCAGCGACGTGGGCCAGAGTCCAGAACTGGTGAAGACCTATACAGCCTGCGTGAAACGTGCCGTAGAGATACCAGTGATAGCCAAGATGACTCCCAACATCACCCACATCACCGAACCTGCCGAGGCCTCACTGCAGGGTGGAGCTAATGCCTTGTCGGCCATCAACACCATCAAATCGGTAACTATGCGCAGAGAGGCTGAAGTCAGCAGCAGGCGCACCATCTCCGGCTATTCTGGTCGTGCCGTTCGGCCCATAGCCCTCCGCTACGTGCTGGAAATAGCCCAAATGCCACAGCGTCCTCAGCTGAGTGGCATAGGCGGCATTGAGACTTGGCGTGACGCACTGGAATTCATACAACTGGGGTGCAGCAATGTCCAGGTCTGCACGGCTGTCATGCAGTATGGCTATCGCATCATCGACGACTTAGTGCTCGGCCTGCAGCGCTACATGGTGAAATGCGGGGTCACAGAATTACAGCAACTGGTGGGCCAGGAGCTGGCATCGTTCGAGAGTCCCAGCCTGCTGGATCGAGACACCATCGTCTATCCGAAGTTCAATCATGACTCATGCATAGGGTGTGGCCGTTGCAAAATATCATGCAGCGACGGCGGTCATCAGGCCATTGTATTCGACAGCGAGACGCGTCGTCCCCGCTTGGTGGGTACCAAGTGTGTGGGCTGTCACCTCTGCCGGCTGGTTTGCCCGACAGGTTCCATCGGCACTACAAAGCGAACGAGGAAAAAGTTATCATAAAGCGGATTCCCATAGAATCACCCTGCCGGCATATAGCGACTTCTGTACATCAATCAGCCGTTGGTTGGAAGAGCCGCGGAACAGCAAGTCTGGGTCGTGGAGTGACTGGACAAAAGGTCCGTCGACAAGAACGTCGATCTGTTCCAGCAGTTCACGCTGGCTCTCTTGTATCAGGCTCTCGTAGCAGAAACCGGTGAAGCACCAGATGTCCTTGTTGGTGTGCGTATGGATAGCCCGCGCCAAGTCGGCAAAGCCTTCCGCCTGGTACATGGGGTCGCCACCCGTGAAGGTGACATTGGCAAAAGGGTCGGCCTGAATGATTTTCATCAACTGGCCGGTGGTCATCTCCCTTCCCCCTTGGAAAGCCCACGACTGGGGATTATGGCAACCCGCACAACGATGATTGCAACCTGCACAATAGATGGAGGTCCTGAACCCAGGACCATCCACCATTGTATCTTCAATAATATCCAGAACCCTAATCACCCTCTCTCAGACAGCGATAGCTGTTTCTTTATTCTTCATCTGCGAACAAGTCCTGACTGCCATGGTCTATATGCGTCACGCGGTCGTTCAGTTCGGCCAGCTTGCCACTGTTCCAGCGGTCAGTGGTGCCTACGAGATAGCCCGTGATGCGCTGGAGCTTGTCGATGTTCGACGAACCACACTTGGGACATTTCTCCAACTTGTCGTCAGCATTCTCATAGCCGCAGTCCATACAGCGGTTGCGGTTATGGTTGACGGAGCCATAGCCCATATCCAGACGGTCCATCATGTCTACTACGCTCATGATAACCTGCGGATTGTGGGTAGCATCACCGTCTATCTCGACATAGAAGATGTGTCCGCCGCGCGTCAGCGTATGATAGGGAGCTTCCACCTCTGCCTTATGGCGGGCCGAGCACTTATAGTACACGGGTACATGGTTGGAGTTGGTATAGTAGTCGCGGTCAGTGATGCCGGGAATGCTGCCAAACTGCTTGCGGTCGCGCTTGGTAAACTTGCCTGCCAGTCCCTCGGCCGGCGTTGCCAACACGGAATAGTTGTGATGGTAGCGCTCAGAGAACTCGTTCACCCTGTCGCGCATATAGGTCACAATCTTCAGACCCAACTGCTGCGCCTCCTCACTCTCGCCATGATGTTTGCCCACGAGAGCCACCAGGCATTCTGCCAGTCCGATGAATCCGATGCCCAGCGTACCTTGGTTGATGACGCTCTCAATGGTATCGGTAGGTTTCAGCTTGTCGGCTCCTATCCAGAGGCTCCTCATCAGCAGTGGGAACTGCTTGACAAAGGCGGTTTTCTGGAACTGATAGCGGTCGTCCAGCTGCTTGGCCGTCAGCTCGAGCATGTGGTCGAGTTTGGCAAAGAACATACCGATGCGCTTCTCCTTATCCTGCTCCTCCATACACTCGATAGCCAGTTTCACGATGTTGATGGTAGAGAAGGACAGATTGCCGCGCCCGATAGAGGTCTTGGGCCCGAAACGATTCTCGAACACACGTGTCCGACAGCCCATCGTGGCCACCTCGTGCAGATAGCGCTTTGGATCGTCAGCGCGCCACTCGCTGTCCTGATTGAACGAGGCATCCAGATTCAGGAAGTTGGGGAAGAACCTGCGTGCCGTCACCTTACATGCCAGCTGGTAGAGGTCGAAGTTGCGGTCTTCGGGCAGATAGTTCACCCCGCGTTTCTTCTTCCATATCTGGATGGGGAATATAGCCGTCTCGCCCCCTCCTACCCCTTCGTAGGTAGAGAGCAATATCTCGCGCATCACGCAACGTCCCTCGGCCGAGGTGTCCGTACCATAGTTGATAGACGAGAACACCACCTGGTTGCCACCGCGCGAATGAATGGTATTCATGTTGTGTATGAAGGCCTCCATGGCCTGGTGCACACGGCCCACGGTCTTGTTGATGGCATGCTGCTGGGCCCGCTCTCTGCCCGTCAGGCCGTCGAGCGGTTTCTTGAGATAGTCCATCAGCGGCTCGTCGTAGAGGTCTTTATAGCTCTCGCCATTCAGTTCCTCAAGCGACTTCAGTTCCTCGATATAGCTCATGCGCACATAGGGAGCCAGATAGAAGTCGAAGGCGGGAATAGCCTGTCCGCCATGCATCTCGTTCTGTGTACACTCCATCGAGATACATGCCAGCACCGATGCCGTCTCAATGCGCCGTGCCGGGCGCGAGGCTCCATGGCCGGCAATGAACCCGCAGTTCAGGATGTTGTCCAGCGGATGCTGCACACAGGTGAGCGACTTGGTGGGATAATAGTCCTTGTCGTGGATGTGCAGGTAGTTGTGCTCCACGGCATCGCGGCTCTCCTCGGAAAGCAGGTAGTCGTCAACAAAGGGCTTGGTGGTCTCCGACGCAAACTTCATCATCATGCCCGCCGGGGTGTCGGCATTCATGTTGGCATTCTCGCGAGTCACGTCGTTGTTTTTGATGTTTACGATGTCCAGAAACACATCGCGTGTCTTAGCTTTGCGGGCTATGGAGCGCTGATTGCGATAGGCGATGTACTTCTGGGCCACGTCCTTGCGGCTCGACTTCATCAGTTCTATCTCCACCATATCCTGGATGGCCTCCACCGTCATCTGGCTCTCGCCCTTCTGCGCTATGTGGTCGGTTATCTGATACAACAGGCGCTCGTCTTCTCCCTTATCCGTGTGGAGCATGGCCTTTCGAATGGCAGCCATAATCTTCTGCTCGTTGAAACCCACAATGCGTCCGTCGCGTTTTACTACTGTCTGAATCATAAATATTATATATAAATAAAGGTTAGAATACTACATCATACTGGCTGAGCTGCTGCATGAACACGGCCTCGTGGGCCTTCTGCTGGCACAGTCGGGCATCCTCGGCCTTGATGCTCTGCGGCCGGTATTTGTTGCCGTCGACATTGCGTCCGGTCAGCATCTCGCACCATACGCAGGCAGCGGTGTAGCGCCCCAGCGTGTACGACAGGTGCTGACCGTCGCGGTTCAGCATGTCGCCCTTGTGCATACGCATCAGCCTGATGGCTGTGCCGGAGGGGATGACACGAGTGATGTTGGCCTTGGGGACCTCAGTGCGCACACAGTTGACAATGCTGGTAAACATACGCTGTTGGTCGCTGCCATACACTTCGAAGTTGGCACTCTTGAAGCTCTTGGCATAGGCCCATGTCATGTGCCACCATATCTGTACGTTGTGGTTGGTGGCCAACAGCTGCACGGCCCGTTTCAGGGCGGGCAGCTTCTTGAACGTGTCGGGCAGGCCTGAGCACAGGCTGGCCTGCTGAAGAGTGATAATGTCCCAGGGCTCGTCGAGGATGATGCGCTGCAGGTTGACATTCTTCTCTTCTGTCTTGACCCCGCCCACCACCTTGCGGTAGGCATACTTGGCTGCCGATGTTTCCAGGAACGTCGAGTGCATGTCGATGGTGCAAGCCCCGATATAGGCGTTGCCGATGACCAGCGAGTCGCCCTGAGCGGCAGCCAGCTCATAGAGATACTGCTCAACGGCATCCTGCGAGAAGCTGTTGCCGATGGCCAGCACCTTGATGACCTTAGCCTGCAGGGACAATAGGGTGAAAAAAGATAGAAGCAATACCAATAGTGTCTTCCTCATCATCAATATCTCCTTCAAGATTATTACGTTCAACGTTTCGATACTTGTCACTCTGCATGCCGCGCAGCCTTGCGCAGCTTGCGCAAAGCCTGGTCGCGCACCTGACGAACCCGCTCGCGCTTCAGCCCCAGCACCTCGCCTATCTCGGCCATCGTCTGACGCTCGTAGCCGTTGCCATAGTATAGGTTCAGCACACGCTGCTCGCGCTCGCTCAGCACACCCATCTCGCGAATCAGGTCTGCGGTGAGGGTGGTTTCCTCCACGATGTCGTCGGCCTTGGCGGCATTCTTGTCCTCCAGCACGTTCAGCAGCGTATAGTTGTTGCGGCTGCCCACGGGCAGCGACTCGTCGGTCGACCTGACATCCGGGGTGGTATTCAGCCGCTGGATGGCCGTCTCAATACTGCGGCGGATGTAAGGTGCCGCAAAGGTGACAAAGGGCTTTCCCCGCGAGGGGTCGAACCGCTCGGCAGCCTTCACCAGACCGATGCTGCCCTCGCTCACCAGGTCGTCGGTGCTCAGGATGTCGCTCTTGTACTGGCGGGCTAAGGTCACTACATAACCCATATTCTCGGTGACGAGTTTATCTCTGCTACTCTTATCCATACTTTGTTCCTCCATTGGCTACTTATTATACTTTTTCAGCAGTCCCTTCACCAGCTTGCCATACTCCTTGACGACATCATCTGGCCAAGGGCCTGTCGCAGTGGCGCGGGGCAGGAGCATCGAGCAGCTCTCGTTCTTGTCGGAGATGCTCCAGCATACCCAGCTGATGCCCAGTCGCTCGCACATCTGAATCCACTGCTCCTCACTCTCGGGATCAATCTTTCCATCGCCGGAGGCTTCAGTCGCTCCGCTCTCGGAGATGAAGACGGGAATGCCCTTCTTCACCGCCTCCTCGGTACGCTGGCGCAGATAGTCGCCATGCGTGGCGGCATAGAAGTGTACGGTGTACATGATGTTGGTGAACCCCTGCAGAGGGCTCTCGGCCACCAGATGGATGTCCTGGTCCCAGTGCGGACAGCCCACGAGTATCACGTTGTCGGGGTCGTACTTGCGTATCTCGCTTATCACCTCGCTGGCATACTGCTTCAGCGATGCCCACGTGTCCTCTACGGGCTCGTTGAATATCTCGTAGATGACGTGCGGATGCTTGCCGTACTTGCGGGCCATCTCGCCAAAGAACTTCTTGGCCTCCGCCGTCTTCATGTGGTGCGAGTGCCAGTCGATGATGACATAGACATTCTGCTTGATGGCGGCCTCGATGACGGGAGTCATGCACTGCATGGCAAACTGGGGGTTCTCCAGATAGTTGTCTTCTATCATGATGCCCATGGCGGCGCGGATGACGGAGGCATTCCAGTCGTGCTTCAGCGTCTGGACGACCTTCTTGTTATAGAATCGCGGCCATAGGTTGTGCCATCCCAGGCTGACGCCCCGCAGGATGACCGGCCGGCCCTGCGCATCGCACAGCTGTGAGCCATTCACTTGCAACTGTCCCCACTTCTTGACGGGGTCTTGTGCGTATGCACTCATGGTGCATACCAATAGGATAATAGTTATTAGCTTTTTCATATTATATAAGATTATAGATTCTAAAGACTATGCCGTCAGAACATCGACAGGGTGTAGAGGTAGACCACTGCTGCGGGAATGGCGAGCAGCGACGAGTCGAATCGGTCGAGCATGCCGCCGTGTCCGGGCAGTATGCTGCCGCTGTCCTTGATGCCCAGGGTCCGCTTGAACAGGCTCTCCACCAGGTCGCCCCAGGTGCCGAAGATGACGACGACGAGTCCCAGCCCCAGCCACTGTGGCATGGTGAGCATGGTGCCGTCAAGATAGTAGCTGACGGCATAGGCTGCAGCCAGCACGAATACGGCTCCGCCGACGCTTCCCTCCCACGACTTGCCGGGCGAGACGCGGGGGAACAGCTTGTGGCGTCCCAACAGCGAACCTACACAGTAGGCTCCCGTATCGTTGATCCACAGGAAGACGAAGACCGACAGGGGCAGCAGGGTGTTGAATCTGACCTGTCCGTCGGGCGTGGCAGTGAAGGCCAGCACGTTGAGCAGCGAGAATGGCAGGGCTATGCACATCTGCGACAGCATGGTGTATGCCCAGTTGTTGATGGGGTCGGCCTGCTTGGCATACAGCTCGGCCACCAGCAGATAGACCACCGTCACGAGATAGGGTATGAACACGACGCTCTTGGCCGACCCGCCGTAGAGGTCGCTACAGAAGTAGGTCATGGAGAAGAAGAAGTAGACGGCGGCTACGGTCGAGATGAATCGGTTGACGGTGACTGCGGGCCGCTCGTTGACCAGTCCTGTGAACTCCCATACCGTCAGTCCGGTAACGACGCTGAACAGCAGCACCATGGCCTCGGGGCGCAGGAAGCTGGCTACTACGGCTGCTACGAAGATAGCTCCGGTGATGGTTCGTACGATAAGATTCTTCATATTGTCTTAGCTATTGGTTTCGCTTGTCTCTTCGGGCTTGGGCTGCTCGCCGCCGGCGTCTGCGCCGTGCTGTTGGTCCTCAGCCTGCCCGGCACTCTGCTCGCCGCCCTCGTCGACGAGTCCCAGTTCCTTGGCGCGGCGGGCGGCCATAGCCTCGGCCTCGGCGCGCTGCTGGGCCTCGAGCAACTCCTCGGCACGGCTGATCCAGGGACGCTTGCCGAAGATTTTCTCTACATCGTCGGCAAAGATTACCTCGCGCTCCACCAGCAGCTGGGCCAGCTTGGCGTGGCCCTCCTGATGCTCGCTCAGTATCTGCTTGGCACGGGCATATTGCTCGGCTATCATCTTCTGCACCTCTTCGTCCATGATGCGGGCGGTGGTTTCAGAATAGGGCTTCTGGAAGGAGTATTCCTGGTTGTTATAGTAGTTGATGTTGGGCAGTTTGTCGCTCATTCCCGCATAGGCCACCATGGCATAGGCCTGCTGGGTGGTGCGCTCCAGGTCGTTCATGGCTCCGGTCGAGATATGTCCGATGAAGAGTTCCTCGGCGGCCCGTCCGCCCAGCAGCGAGCACATCTCGTCGAGCATGGCCTCCTTGGTCTGCAGCACGCGCTCCTCGGGCAGGTACCAGGCGGCGCCGAGGGCACGGCCACGAGGCACGATGCTGACCTTGACCAGCGGGTTGGCAAACTCGGTGAACCAGGATATGGTGGCGTGTCCGGCCTCATGGATGGCTATCGACTTCTTCTCCTGCTCGGTCATCACCTTGGTCTTCTTCTCCAGTCCGCCGATGATGCGGTCTACGGCATCCAGGAAGTCCTGCTTGCCCACCTTCTCGCGATTGAAACGGGCGGCTATCAGGGCGGCCTCGTTGCAGACGTTGGCAATGTCGGCTCCCGAGAAGCCGGGTGTCTGGCGGGCCAGGAAGTCTATGTCGAGGTTCTCGTCCAGTTTCAGGGGTTTCAGATGCACCTTGAACACCTCCTTGCGCTCGCTGAGGTCGGGCAGGTCGACGTGTATCTGTCGGTCGAATCGTCCGGCGCGCATCAGTGCCGAGTCGAGCATGTCGGCACGGTTGGTGGCGGCCAGGGTGATGATGCCGCTGTTGGTGCCGAATCCGTCCATCTCGGTGAGCAGGGCGTTCAGCGTGTTTTCGCGCTCGTCGTTGCCGCCCATAGCTGGATTCTTCGAGCGGGCGCGGCCCACGGCATCAATCTCGTCGATGAAGATGA
>CAMNPM010000023.1 GCA_946548065.1 uncultured Prevotella sp.
AGGCGGCCAGCCAGCAACAGAAAGAAGCCCGTCGCACACAAATGGCAACGGGCGAGACCATCATCGACCATCATCACGAGAAACGCGAGAGCCGCAAGATCTTCGATGACGAAGATGGCGAGTACGTTGAGTTCGAAGAAGCCTGACAGCTGCCGCTTAGTAGGCTCTGTTAGCCGTTATAGACCAAGGTGCCAATCTCTTCACCTTCCATCACCTTTTTCAGATTGCCGACTATGTCCATGTTGAAGACATAGATGGGCAGGTTGTTGTCCTGGCACATGCAGATAGCAGTCAGGTCCATCACCTTCAGGCCTCGCGCCAGCACCTCTTTATATGTGATGGCATCAAACTTCTTGGCCGCGGGGTCTTTCTCCGGATCTGCCGTATAGACACCATCCACGCGCGTACCTTTCAGCATCACGTCGGCCTCTATCTCAATGCCGCGCAGGCTCGAACCCGTGTCCGTCGTGAAGTATGGCGAACCCGTACCGGCCGAGAAGATGCACACATAGCCCTGCTCCATAGCCTCGATGGCCTTCCACTTGGTGTAGAACTCGCCTATAGGCTCCATGCGGATAGCGGTCATCACACGGTTCTTCACACCGATGGCCCCCAGGGCCGACGACAGTGCCAGCGAATTAATCACCGTAGCACACATGCCCATCTGGTCGCCCTTCACGCGGTCAAAGCCTTTCTGCGAACCCGACAGCCCGCGGAAGATGTTTCCGCCACCAATGACGATGCCTATCTGCACGCCCATCTCACTCACTTCCTTAATCTGGCGCGCATAGTCGCCCAGACGCTCCGGATCAATACCGTAGCCCTGCTTGCCCATCAGACTCTCGCCCGAGAGCTTCAGTAGAATTCTTTTAAATCTTGACATTGTTCTTTTTTTTTATTTCGATGATTCGATGATTCGATATTTCGATGATTCGATATTTCGAGGTTTCGATGCTTCGACGCTTCGACGCTTCGATGCTTCGATGCTTCGAGGTTTCGAAGTTTCGAGCCCCCGAGGCCCCCGCCTCATATAAACGTCACTTCCTTAAAGGCATAGCGGCGCTGGTTGCCATTGTCGTCGCGCAGCAGCAGATGGCCGTCGTCATCCACCGTCAGCAGCTCGGCCATGAAAGCCCCTCCGTGGTCGGCATAGGGATAGAAGCCCTTGCGGCGATACAGCATCGACAGGTACTGCTCCTTCATCTCAGCTCCCAGATAATGCTGGAACGCACGGAGAATTTCCTTCAACAGTTGCTCCCGGTCTGTCTCCTGCTCAGTAATCTGCCACATCGACACCGGATTGGGCGCATCGCTGTGGAACACCCGCTGGTTGACATTCAGTCCCACGCCAATGATGCTGTCCTTGATATAGCCACCTTTCAGCGTCTGTTCTATCAGTATGCCGGCTATCTTCCCGTCGCGCCAATAGATGTCGTTGGGCCATTTGATGCTCAAGTCACCGATATACTGCCCCAATGCCTCGCAGACCGCCAGCGAGATAGCCATCGAGATATGGAACTGCCGTTTGGCGGGCAGCAGTGCCTCCACAGAAGTCCCCTCATCACTCAGCACCCTGGGATGAACCAAGGACGAGGAATCAGGCTCATCGCTTGGCGTCTTAGGATGAATCAAGGACGAGGAAGCAGGCTCATCACTCAGCACCCTGGGATGAACCAAGGACGAGGAAGCAGGCTCATCGCTTGGCGTCTTAGGATGAATCAGGGACGAGGAAGCAGCCTCATCGCTTGGCATCTTAGGATGAATCAAGATCGAGAACAGCAGGTTCTTCCCGCGTTCCGACTCCCAGCTATTAGTAGCACAGCCCCTACCAGCCGTCTGATAGTCGGCCACGACAACTTTCTCGACAAGTTCCGTGAGAGGTCCCGTCTGGGTAGCCGCCCAGTCCCTCAACCACCGGTTTGTAGAATCCGTCTCCGCGATATGTTCAATATTCCATTCAGCCATCAGCAGCGCTATTTTTCTTTTCTCCATTCAGCCATGAGCAGTGCCTTATTTTCTTTTCCGCAAAAGTAAGCATTATTTTCCAAACTTCCAAACGTTTCCTCATTTTATCACTGCTTTATGAAGTTTATTCGCCATCGTTTGCCGCTTTTGTGATTTTTTTATTATCTTTGCCGAGGAAATCGAAACATCGAAGCATCGAAACATCAAAATAACAAAAAAAAATAGAAAAAACTATGGAAATCGCCATTTTCAAATACTACTGGCTCGACACTTGGGTGCTGGGCAATGTGATCCAGCTCGCCACGCAAGACTTCTGCCTCCGGTTCCTGAACCAAGGCAACGACCCCTGCGGAAGGCTGTTCGACCAGATGACGATGGCAGCGCGTTCGGTCCCAGCCAACATAGCTGAAGGCAGTTCGCGACATTCCACATCACGCGAGACGGAGATGAAGCTGATTGACGTGGCGCGAGCCAGCCTCTCCGAACTCTCCAACGACTACCTGAACTGGCTCTTGCGCCACGAGCGCACCCCGTGGTCGACAAAATCAGCTGAGCATCAAGCCGTCAACAGCATCCAGCTGGACCGGCCTGAATATAAAGACGACGTCCTGTACCAAAGCAGCATCCATATCCTGGCCCAAAAGCATAAGTTTGATGCCTGGCTCAACACCGACGACTCGCTGTTAGCCGCCAACTGCCTGATGATTCTCTGCAACCGGCTCATCATGATGCTCCGCCGCCAGATACAGCACCTCCTGGAGTCCTTCACAGCCGAAGGCGGCTTCACCGAAGGCCTTACCGCAGAGCGGCTGGCCTACCGGCAGCAGCAGAGCACCGAGGCCAATGCCCCCACCTGTCCGCAATGCGGCAAGCCGATGATCAAGCGCATGGCCAAGAAAGGCATCAACTCCGGCCAGCCCTTCTGGAGCTGCAGCGACTTTCCCCGCTGCTCTGGGACACGAAGCTACCTCCCGCCCAGAAAATAAAAAAGAGACCTCGAAGCATCGAGGCATCGAGACATTGAGGCATCGAGACATCGAGGCATCGAAGCATCGAGACATCGAGACATCGAGGCATCGAGGCATCGAAGCATCGAGGCATCGAGGCATCGAAACTTCGAAGACATCGAGACATCGAAACTTCGAAGACATCGAGACATCGAAACTTCGAAGCATCGAAATATCGAAATATCGAAATATCGAATTATCGAAACATCGAAAATAAAAGCAAAAAAAAAACATGTCCCCCGAACAGCAAGCAAAATCCGACGAACATTACATGCGCAAGGCCCTCCAGGAAGCGCAGGCTGCCTATGCCGAGGGTGAGATTCCCATCGGAGCCGTGGTGGTATGCCAGGACCGCATCATTGCCCGTGCTCACAACCTGACCGAGACGCTGCACGATGTGACGGCGCATGCCGAGATGCAAGCCATCACGCAGGCTGCCAACGAACTGGGCGGCAAGTACCTCACCGACTGCACACTCTATGTCACCGTTGAGCCCTGCACCATGTGTGCCGGAGCCCTGGGCTGGAGCCAGATACCACGCGTGGTCTACGGCTGCCGGGACGAGAAACGGGGCTATCAGCTCTATGCCCCGCGCGCCCTACATCCTCGATGCACAATCACCGGCGGCATCCTCGAAGAAGAATGCCGCCAGCTGATGCAGGACTTCTTCAAAGCAAAGCGGTAGAGCGATGCAGGACTTCTTCAAAGCAAAGCGGTAGAGCGATGCAGGACTTCTTCAAAGCAAAGCGGTAGAAAATATGGATCTAAAAAAAGGGAGGCAAGCCTTTAAGCCTGCCTCCCTATAATCAGTTCCGAATCGGATTAATCGTTCTCTGCAAGTCCGGAGTAGCGGATGCCGCTAATCCTATACATAGCAAAACCTAAAGCCTCAGGCGTGGGAGTACCGTCTTTCTGGAGGTCATCGCTGAAGTTGACGTAGAACACGATGCTGTCGGCAGGCGAGCCGTTGTTCTGGCGGCCGGCCTTGGGCAGTATCTGACCACTGATGATAGGCACATTGATGTCCTCGTAGCCAGCCACCAGGTTGTTGTTCTCGGTAGTGTTGGCTGAGAAGGTGAGCGACTGCTGGTCGCAGTTCACCTTCACCTTGAACGTCCAGAAATTCTCCTGGTCGTCGACAATCATCTCGGTAGGCACGTTGGAAGGCGTGTTGTAGGTGTAGAGGTGGAAACGACCTATCTCATAGAGTTCGTCGTCGGTGTACACCACATTACCTTGTTCGTCGACAGCATCGACGGTGACATACCAGTCGCCAGCCATGCTCTCCGTAGCCGTACCGCCCACATCCTCCTTGCTGCACGAGGCGACAAGCACCGTCGTCAGCAGGGCCATAGCCATATAGATTACTTTCTTCATAATTCTTTTACCTTTAGCTGTTTACTTTTTCAAAATAATATGGAAGAAGTAGTTTGTGGCATACTGCACATCCCAGGTGAGCGTACCCGTAGCCGCATCATACTTTCCAGAGAAGTCGTCCCAAGAGTCGCCCCATCCCGGCACACGTGACGACAGTCCGACGAGCGTGCCGTCAGCCAGCAGCTGCATCTGTCCGGCCATCGCATAGTTCTTGCCGTAATTTACGCGCTGGTCGTACCAGCCGCCCATGAAGTCGCTGACACTGAAGATGCCAGGAGCCAGCTGCTTGATGGTGACGCCAAAGCCGTCGAATCCCGTGTTGTTGCGGTTAGAGCCCTCCTGCAGCGTCCACGAGCCGGAGAGGTCGGTGGTGATGGAGGGGTCGCAGACGGCCACGGTGCGTGTCTCAGACCATGAGTAGCCGTCGGGGCTGACAGCGGTGTAGGTAATATAGTAGAGTCCGGCGGTATTGATATCGATGTCCTCCAGACCCGAAGCCACAACATAGGAGGAGTAGTCCTTGCCCTGATAGGTGGCGGTGCAACCCTCGTCATTGTATGCCTGACCAATGGGCGAGACGAAGAACTCGTCGCCCTGGATGGTCAGCTTCGGATAGTCGATGATGCTCGACTTTCCTTCCGAATCCTTGCTGCAGCCAGTGAGCACGACGGCCACCAGCGCAAGCATCATCATCATAAATATATTCTTTTTCATTGTCTTGATTCTCTTTGAGGGTTATACATTTATTTAGCCCAGAACACGGGAGCGGTGTAGCCCGGGAACGAAGGTGCATTACCATTGCGGGCAGCAGAGCTCTCAGCATAGGGCCAGCGCTCCAGCAAGTGGTTCTCGCCCACCTGTCCGTACACCTGGATAGGCGTATAGAGTGTGCCAGGCACATACTTGTCGGGAGCATAGGAAGCGTCTGACACAAGGTCGTACATGTCCGAACCCTTCACGTCGCCAAAGGCCGGATAGCGCAGGCGACGGATCTCGCACCACGACTCATAGGTGTTGACACCAGCCAGTGCCACCCACTTGGCCACGCCAATGCACTTGGCATAGTTGGCCTGGTCGTAGGCGTTGCGGGCAATGTTCTGTGCAGCACCGCTCACCCCAGCCGATGCAAACGAGGCCTCGATGGCTGCAGCATAGTGGGCAGCGGCATTGCCGGCATCGTTCTTCTTTGCATAATACTCCGAGAGGAAGAACTCCACCTCAGAGACGGAAATCAGCGACACGGGCATGTCGAAGCTGGCCACCGGACGGCACCAGTAGCTGGCCTTGTAGGTGTTGGAGGTAGAGAAGTTGGTACCCGAGATACCGCCAACATACTCCTTGTTGCCATTGACCTTGAAGAACTTAGGCAGACGTGGGTCGGTATAGCCCGACTGCTGCATAGTGCCGATGATGGCAACGTTGGCCACCACGTTCTGCTGGTTGGAACCCCAGGCGCTGGAGAACTCCTCAGCATAGAAGGGGTTCATCTGTCCGCTCTCGTTCTTGAATATGCCCTTATACTCTACGTCCTCCGTGGGGAAGTTGCCTTCAGCCACCAGGGCGTCGAGCTTGGCCTGCACGTTCTTCACACCGCTCTCGCGCATCAGCAGCTTCAGCTTCACGGCGTTGGCGAAGCGAATCCAGCGGGTGGCATCCTCATCGGGATACAGCAGGTTGGTACATACCTTATTGCCGGGAGCAGCCTTGCTCAGGGCGAAGTCGAGACTGTCGACCAAAGCGTCGTAGATGTCAGTGCCCTCGTCGTACTTAGGCGACATGTTGTTCAGGTCCTGCATGGCCTCAGTGTAAGGCACCTCACCGTATGCATCGACCAGCAGCTGATAGGTGTAGGCCTTCAGTGCGGTGGCAGCCAGATAGGAGCCCCACTCCTGCTCCTGGCGCGAGAAGCGCAGCACGTAGTCGAGGCTCTTCAGCGTGCGCGATGTCAGCTGTGTGTAGGCACCGCTGGAACGCGAGGCCGACATACGGAACTGCGAATAGTCGAGATAGTTGCTCGTACCGAAGGTCTGGCAATAGTACTGTGCATAATATCCACCCGCAATGCGCATGAAGTCGCCAAAGCTGGCCATGAGGTTGATCTCAGCGGCAGGCATCATGATGCCGGATGTCATATTGCTCTCCTGCGGAGAGTTGGGACTCTGGTTGATGTCGAGATAGCTGTCGCACGACGTCGTGGCCAGTCCCATAGCAATGGTTGCAAATAATAATATTTTTTTCATACGTTTCTTCCTCCTCTAATTAGAATTTAACACCGACATTGAAACCAAAGGTGCGGCAAGAGGGATTCGAGTACAGCTCACCGAACATGCCACGGAGGTCGTTGCCATACGAGCTGGTCTCAGGATCGATGTAGCGGTTGTCCTTGTGCGTCCAGGTGAACACGTTGTTGCAGAAGAACGACAGCGTGACATCGGTCAGGTAGATCTTGCTGACCCAAGCCTTGGGCAGCTGCCACGACAGCGTGATGTTGCGCAGCTTGACATACGAACGGTCTATCAGGTAGAACTCGCCGCCCTGACCGGCTCCGTAGAGGTTGAAGTAGTCCTGGAAGCTGCTGTTGAGCATCGAGATAGGCGTCAGGTTGGCCTCATAGACAGGCACTTCCTCGCCATTGGCATTCGTCTCAGTACCCACCTGTACTACAGAGTTGGGGATGATGAAGGGGTTACGCCCGTTGTAAGTGGTGATGTCGCCGTTACCGGTGAACTGCATCAGGTTCTTCGTACGCGAGAACATGTAGCCGCCCTTACGGATATCCAGCGCAGCGCTCAGCGTGATGCCCTTATAGCTGAAGGCGGTGGTCACACCACCCGTCCAGTCGGCATTCACGTTCTTGCCGGTATCCATTACGTCGGTGGTCAGCACGGGCTGGCCATGAGCGTCGACGATGGGCTGGCCATCGGCAGTATAGGTAGGCATATAGGTGTAGATCTCGCCCATGGGCTTGCCTTCCTCAGCATACATATATACGGCGTCGTCGCCGGCAGAGAACTGTGCAATCACCGACTTGCCACCCTCAAGGCTGGCAGGCATGGTGACAACCTTGTTGTTGTTCTTCGAGAAGTTGAAGCCCAGGTCCCAGCGGAAGTCCTTGGTCTTGATGGGCGTGGTGTTCACCAACAGCTCGATACCCCTGTTGCGCACCTCACCGAAGTTGGTCACCATGGAGCTGTAGCCCGTCGAGGGGTCTACCGGCAGGGTGAAGATCTGGTCGTTGGTGTTGCGGTTGTAGAACGAGAAGTCGACGTTGATGCGGTTGCCGAAGAGGGCGAAGTTCAGACCTAACTCAAACTCGGTGGTCATCTCAGGCTTCAGGTCGGTAGAGCCGATGGTTGTCCTGGCCTGGAAGGCATTGAGTCCGGCGAAGGGGAACTTGAGGATGTCGCTGCCGTAGTATCCGTTGGCCCACGACTGCTCGAAGCGGTGGCCGGTCAGATAGGGGTTGGCATCGTTACCGGTCTTACCGTATGCCAGACGCAGCTTACCGAAGTCCAAGATATTGTTCTTGGGAATCAGCTTGGTGAAGATCCAGCTCAGCGTGGCACCGGGATAGAAGTAGCTGTTCTTGTTCAGGGGCAGCGTCGACGACCAGTCGTTACGTGCTGTGAGGTCGAGGAAGAGCATCTCGTCCCAGCCGATGGTGATGTCGCCAAACAGGCCCACCAGGCGGCGCTTCTGCTGATGCTCCTCCAGCATGTCCTTCGTGGCACCGTTGCTCAGATCCCAGAATCCGGTGTGGAACGTCAGGTTGCTGGTCTGGCTGTCCACATACGAGTAATAACGCTCGTTCATGTTCACACCGGCATTGATGTTCAGGTCCAGACGGCCGTCCAGATACTTGTCGCTCCAGTTGGCCAGGAAGTCGTGGTTCAGCTCATGCTTGCGCATGTAGGTGGCAGCCACATAACCTGACTGGTTCATGCTCGAGGGGGGATAACCCATGTCGTCGTTGATCAGGTGGTCGTCGAGTGCAATCTGGGGATAGCCAATCTTATGGTCGTAGTCGGTATAGTCGAAACCGAAGCGATAGGTCAGCGTCAGCTGGCGCAGGGGCTTCACGTCGGCCTGAATCTTACCGAACACCTGCTTGCCGTTGTTCTGGTTGTAGTTGTTCTCAATGGCCCAGTAGGGGTTGGTGATGCCATAAGGAGTAAACCAGGCCTCCGGGGTGTTGAAGGCCGACGAGAGGTTCTGACGGTCTACGAGCGACATGTCGCGGGGGAACTCCATGATACCGTCGATGAACGAGGTACCCTGATAGCTGGCCACGGTGTTGGTCTTCGAAGTAGCAAAGTTAACGCTCGACGACAGCTTGAACCAGTCGGTAGCGTCGTAGCTGCCACGGAAGGCGATGGTGTTACGCTTGTACGTATCCTTGTCGCCAGGGATGATACCATTGTCCGACGAGTGCGAGAAGCTCAGGTAGTAGGTCATCTTGTTGTCGCCCGAGATACCGCTCAGGGCTACGCTGTGGCTGGTAGAGACACCCGTCTCGAAGAAGTCCTTGATGTTGTTCTCCAGTGCCTCGTACTTGTGGTTCAGCTGCTGGTAGTTCCAGATAGGACCGTAGAGCTGCATAGAGCCGTCCATCTCCGGACCCCACGAACCGTTCTCGATGAAGGTCTGCTGGCCGTTCCATCCCTGACCGAAGCGGTTCTGCATCTTCGGCAGGTTGGCCACTGAGCGCCACTGCACACTACCGTCGTAAGAGATGGTGAAGTTGCGGTCGGCACCTTTCTTACCGGCCTTGGTGGTGATGACGATGACACCGTTGGCAGCGCGCGAACCGTACAGGGCGGTAGCGGCGGCACCCTTCAGCACCGTCATCGACTCAATGTCGTTGGGGTTGATGTTCGAGATACCGCCCACGGCATTGGTAAACTGATCCTGCTCCTTCTGCACGCCCGAGAAGGTGGTCTGCTGCAAGGGCACACCGTCCACTACGTACAGCGGCTGGTTGTTACCGTTGATAGAGCTGATACCACGGATAATCACTGAGTTGGCAGCACCGGGGTCGCCCGACGTCGAGTTGATCTGCACACCGGCCACCTTACCGGCCAGCGCATTGGTCACATCCGTCACGTGACCCTGCGTCAGCTCGGCATTGTCCAGCGTCTGGGCAGAGTAGCCCAGCGTCTTCTGCTGGCGCGAGATACCCATGGCGGTCACCACGATTTCGTCAAGATTAGTGTCACCATTGCGCAGCACGATGCGCATGTTGGGACGAGCACTCACCTCCAGCGTCTCCATACCCACGTAGGTGAAACGGAGCTGAGACTTGCCGGCAGGCACGGTCAGCGAGAACCGACCGTTAGCATCGGTCACGGTACCCAAGTTAGTGCCTACCACGAGGATCGAGACACCAACCACCGGCTGGTTGTCCTCCTGAGCGACTACGATACCGTTAACCTTCGTCTGGGCCATGACCGCCCCCATCATAAGGAACAGACACGCCAGAAGCATTGTTAATCTTTGTTTCATAACTCTCTCGTTTAATTAATAAAAAATTAGCGTCTTATTACTACTAACAATCCTAAATACTCAAACTTTTCAAATCGCACGGTGAGCGTTGTTGTCGAACACACAGTGACACTTTGCTCAAATTTCGGCTGCAAAAATAACGCTTTTTGACCATAACACCAAATTTTTCACTAAATTTTTCTAAAAAACCCCTGTTTTCTTAACCACATCCTCAGCACGACCCTTAATTCTACCACCTCCATCCGGGGCTGTAAATAAGTAAGTTAGAGCACTTGTCAGTAAAAAAATCACCATTCCTTTTCCTATTTCATGGAATTTTCGTATCTTTGTCACGGATTTAACATACTCTACCCAAGGTCTACCCAAGGTGTAGCCAAGGTGTAGCCAAGGTGTAGCCAAGGTGTAGCCAAGGTTAAAAGGCTGCTATTACCTTGGGAAGGCACTGAGTACTGCTTGGATAGGGTATGGGTAGAGCGAAGGAAGAAGTCTGTTGGGAATAATTAAATATCGTAGAAACAAATCATATATCAGCTATGGTAAAAATCAAACAAATCGGCATTGGCCAGATGGCATCAGGAACAATCGATGGCATTACGTATGTAACGCGTGGGAATGTAACCTTTGCACGTTCCACACCTACCATGCCCGCACATGTCTATACCACTCCAGCAGCAAAAAAGCGCCGCGCTATCTTTAACATGATTCAGATGCATTTGAAGCATCATCTGCCTACACTCCGCAAGACAATAACACCCAAGGGAATCGGAAGTGCCTATACCCGCTACTATTCGCTTAATGCCAAGCCGCTTGCCAGAGCCCTGGGGGTGTTGGCAGAGGAAGTGGTGGCAGGAAGGGATGTCACCATCACTGATGTTGAGGAGGCCATCACTGCCTATGCTGCTAATCATCCCGATGAGATTTGTATTGCCAGTCTCAAAGGCTACAAAGAGCTGTTCCTAAGCGGTCCTTGGCCTGACACCATCACGCTCCATGCAGTTAAGGGAAAAAATACTATCGTCATTGCCCTTATGTAGCATCTCTAAAAATGGAGGCAAAAAGCTACAAACCTCCAAAGTCCTAAAAACACTCAGGGCAGGAATTCCGACCGAGTGTCGGAGTCCCTGCCCTGAGATTAGAAGTGAAGCTATAAAACCTGCTTTATTACTTTTCCGGTTTCCAGCTTTATTACTTTCCCGGTTTCAGAATATACTGCAAGGTCTCTGGCTGATGGCGCGGTGCGCGGCGAGGAGATGCGGTTTCTTCCCCGGCAGTAATCTTCTCCATCTGCGGATAGTGCATGGTAAGCAGAGGGCCCAGGTAGGTCGCCTGAGCGTAAGTCTGCTCAGCCATGGCCAGGAGATGCCACGTTGTCATTGCATCCAAATCATCGCCATCCAAGACAATCGTGCCCTCGAACTGTCCGTCAAAGTAGATTTCACCATCTCCATAGTCGTTGAGCGCAAGGGTGACTTTTGACGAGCTCTCGCTTAAGAAGGCAAAGAAGTACTGAGGATAGCGAGTCAAGAGATTATATTTGTAGGAATCGAAGCCTAAGTAGCAGAAGTAATCTCCATATTTTCCAATGAAAGGCTCGTTGGCCACCTCTACCACATAGGGACTGGCCTGCTGGTTGGGCATGGTGATAGGGATGGTAAAATCTGTCGTGCCAATGTGCAGGATGAGCGACTCTTCCGTCAGGGTAGCCACCAATGAAGCCCACTGAGCCTGGGTGGCAGAACGGGAGTAATAGAAGTAGTAGTCGCCTAAAACATCTTTCTGGAAGTCAAACTGTTCGACGGTAAGGATCTCGGTGTAATTCTGGCATTTGACTTCCACCTGTCCCTGGCGTCCCAATCCAGAGTTGTTGGCCTCGGTCTTGATTTCCACCTTACTGGTGGCACTGTTGAAGGTAGCCGTAATCCAGGGTGCAAGACTATTTACCGTAATGCCGCCATTGGTATGCTCAACAGCCACAGAAGCCGATTCTGCGTCATCACTGAGTTCTACCTTCCTCTCGGCAAGAACCAACAGCAGTCCCATCTGCGAGACACTGACAACCTGCTGGTCGCCGTTGGCGGCCTTGATGGTCACGCTGGTGTGGCGCGTCTCACGCGAGGTGTTGGGTTCTGCCGTCAGGGTAATCACGTTACCGCTAACCGATGTCGAAAGCCAGCTGTCGGCAGCCGTAGCTGTTACTCCCTGCAGATTGACAGTGATGGTTTCGGTTCCACCGGCTGCATCAATCAGTGTGGAGGCATCGATAACCTGTACAGAGCTGACTTTCTCAACATAATCGTCATTGCTGCATGAGAACACCAAGAGGCATCCCAACGTCAGCAAGGCTAAATTAAATATCTTTTTCATAATTCTGTCTGCTTTAGAATTTTAATTACCTGTTTTAACCAAAGAAGTCCAGTAGGGGATTCGACCAGACGTTGCGCCCTTGGTGAACCATTCGGCTCCGCCATAGATACCGTTGCTGGCACCGTTTACCAATCCCCACAGGATGAACGAGTCGGTGGTAATGCCAGGATAGAGTCCTTGGTCTGCAAATGCGAATGCGGGTTTCTCTTGGTTCATGTTCCATACCAGATAGACACCGGCATCAGTGCTCCATGTGAGGCTTCCGCCATTCTTGAGGTCCCAGGCAGCCATCCAGACAGCTATTCCGTCGGCATCGACGCCTACCTGCTGGGCATTGATGAGCAGGGTGCCCCTGGTCTTCGAATAAGTCATGACAACGTCGAACTTGTTGCTCAGGCCTTTCATCAGGTATCTCTTGTTAGCCGGGTCGGGAACCAGAGTAACAGGGACGGTACCATAACTATACGTAAAGGCGTATGTGCCGGCAAATGCCTCGAACGGCAGCCAGTCTTTGGGAACGACAGCCTTCAGCACCAGCGACGAGTTTTCGTCTGACGTCAGGGTCATGGCCTGGACGTCGTAGGTGAAGTACTGTACCGCTTTACCGTCAAAAATGTAAGGCTGGTCAAGTTTGATACCCTTTGGGGTGAAGATAAATGGTGCTTCCAGCTGCTCCTCACCTGCCGAGATGTACAACCAGTTGCTGTTGATGTCCACCTCGCCTGCAATCTTCACCTCATTATACGTGCCATCGTAGACCGACCAGATGTTTTCTGACATGTCTACCACACCGCCAAGGAAGTCGTCCCAGGTGGTAGTCTCAGGCAGGCGGGTCATCAGCATGTAGTTGCCCCACTTCTTACCCTTCAGATAGATAGAGTCGTTAGTGGTTTTCATGATGACGAACTCATAGTCGCCCTTGAGACCCTCCACATTGTCGGAATAAGGCTGTGCAAAGTCGTGGATGACCTCGTTGTATGTATCGAATGAGAGCACGGGTCCCTGGTCGGTTGTCACATCATAGCTGGACACAGCCACCGCCTGGGCACCATTCTTCTCGCCGGCCAGATAAGCCTTGCCGTCCTTGAACTTGGCCAGGATGTTGTGGCCGCCATAGATCATGTCGGCACCGAGGTAGTACTCAAACTTCCAGCCGTTATCAGCCGACTCCAACAAGGCTTTGTCAGCTGCCACAGTCAGCTCAATGCGCTCTGCAGCAGGAACGTCGAAAACGTCCTCGTTGTCATGCAGACAAGACTGCACAGAGAGCGCTGCAAAAGCTGTTGCAATATATAAAAATACTTTCTTCATAACTGTGTTTTGTTCTTTAGTTTAAAGTTTCCAAGTCTATTGTGTTCATCTCAAGAGCACGATGCTGTACGGCTTTGTGGAGCTCGTCGATGTCAAGGCCCCATGACTCGCGCATGTAGGTACGAATCATCTCCAGCTTGCGGAGAATGATGGCACTACCCGTAGGACCGGCTATTGCAAGCTTCGAATTCCACAGCTCGTCAGAGTTTGTAATATACTGAGAATAGGTCTCGGCATAGTCCTCGCGGCCTTCCACCATTGCGTAGTTGCGGATGAATCCCTTAGGCAGCGCAACGGTATTGGTGTTTTGGCGATACCAGTCACCGCTGACGTAGTCGCTCTCCGAGATACGGTCGAATTCAGGATCGTACGGAATCTTCTGGTTGAGGATGTGCATGAACTCGTGGTGCATCGTGGTGAAGTAGTAGTCGGTGAGCACCTGATAGTCGCGAAGCGTCTCGTTGGTCAGGTTGTTGACCATATACAGTACCACTTTGTAACCACCCTCAGCAGTTCCGAGAACCATTGTTCCGTTATTCTCGTAGCCAGGGCAGCCAATCAGCGTAATCACACGGGGTGTGTTAGACTTGACGAAGTCCTGTCCCACCACCTCGTTGTAGGCGTCGAACCACAGATATTTCACCAGCTTGGCCAGCTTGGCCGACTTGGCAGAGTCAGCGGGAACAAGCGTAAAGCCAAAGTCGGTCTCAATATCCTTCAGTTTGTACTGGAACTCCACGTTGTAGGGATAAGTAAAGTTCTTGAGTACCCATTCGTCGAATGCGTCGCGCTGGGGCGCATCGGTGGGATAAATAGTGGGACCATCGGCCTTGTTGTCGTCGGAGCAGGAGGCAAATCCAAAAGCAACCAGCGACACCACCAAAGATAAATATATTTTTCTCATAACTAATATGCTGTTTAGTGATTACTTAAATTGATCCTCTTTCGGGGCTATCACCATATTCACGATGTTGCCCTCCTGGTTAGATGTCTGCACCCTCGTGTTGCCTTCCAGACCGGCGGTAATGACATCTTGCGGAATCTGGATAGCACGGCGCGGGTCTTTGACCGTCAGAGAGTCTGTCACATTGGTGATGTCGAAGTTGGCATTCATCGTACGGCGATAGACAACGATACCATAGCGCTTCACGTCCTGCATGCGCAGACCTTCGTGCAGAGTCAGGATACGGCGCAGGTGCAGAATGCACTGCAGCAGGCACTCCTTAGTCTCACCCTCCTTGCCGATGTCGAAAATGGGGTGCAAGTGCTTCTTGGGAGTGGGGCCGTGAGTTACCTTTACCTCGAGGCCGTTCTCGTCTTTGACCACATTGCCCTTCTCGTCTTTTAAGGTGGTAGTGTAAGCCTTCGGGACGTAGTAGTCAATGCTGTTATAGAATTCGGTGATGCTCTCTGCCGTCAGCACGGGGCTGTCGCGATGGAATACAGACAGTTCTGCATTGATGTCGTTCACTGCACTCTGGGTGTTGCCCAGCAACGCATAGGCCTCGGCCCGCTCGAGCAGCAGGATGTCGGTGGTGAACGGACAATAGATAGCATGGGCATAACCTATTCGGGCCTGTACATCGGTGTACTCAAACTCGTAAGGCACCTTGCGGAAAATGTATTTGGACAGCGAGCGGTTGTACCAAACAGTGTAGCGGAAGTTCGTGCTATTGCCCCAGGGACCTGTCGACTGCATCGTCTCATCATTAGAGATACGGTTGCCATGAGCATACTTGTCGCCAAACTGATAAGGTCCACCTATGGCGCCCCATTGAGAATAGACAGACTGGATGAGCAGGTTGGCCCTGTTGTCAGAGCTGATGTAGAACTCAGGCTGGATTTGGCCGTTAGGCTGCAAAGCATCATAAGCAGCCCAGTCGCGCAGCACTATAGTAGGATTGTCACCGAGCACACGATTAGCGTAGTCGATGGTCTTCTCATACTTCTGATAGTTCAGGTAGAAGCGGGCTGCAAAGGCGAAGGCTGCATTGGGCGTAAAGTGGAACTTAGGATGACTGTAGGCATTCTTGACCAGCGGCAGTGCACGCTGAATATCAGCGTCGATATTCTCGTACAGCTCGGCCAGCGTTCCACGCTCATAGACCTCGCCCACCCTTCTCTCTGTTGCCGTAGGATAAGGCAGACCTTTCTCGGTATTGGCAGTTGACGGGTCGTATGCGTTGCAGAAGACGGTAGACAACTGGAACATGGCATAGGCACGGCAGAGCAGGGCCTCGCCCAGCTGGGCACTATACTGCGAAGCTTCTACAGGGTCCAGACCGTCAATGTGTTCTATCGCTGCATTGGCTGCTGCAATAGCGCTGTAATGCTTGTTCCACAGCTCCTGAGGTGATTCATCATCTCTGATTTCAGTAATGTCGTCCCACTGCCAGGCCTGACGCTGGAAACGGTCAGCCTCGTCCCAGCCATTGTTGTCGCAAAGGTCGGCATTGTCTGAATACATCTCCAGCAAGTATGCAGGATGAGTCTCCGGGTATGCACTTGTCAGAAGATCCGTAATATCCTCTGGTGTTTTTAGCTCCATACGATTGTCGGGCAGCTTGTCCAGCCAGTCGTTACATGAAGTAAGCCCCAGACTCAAGGCAATGATGGATAATCCAATATATTTCTTCATAGTCATTATTTCTTTTTTACTTGTTTACCTTTTTTCCTAAACATTAGAATCCAACCTTCAGAGTAGCCGTGAACTGCTTGGGCACAGGTGCCGACACACCACCGGCGCGGAAGAACTCAGGATCCTGACCGTTCAGCTTCTTGTCGGCATAGATCAGGAAGAGGTTGGTGGCCTGCAGCTTCAGCGACAGGTTGGTCAGAGGCTTAATCCATGCTTTGGGGAAGTCGTACTGCAGCGAAATCTCCTTCATGCGGATGAAGTCGCCCTTGGCAATACGCACGTCAGAGTAGTTGTATGCGTTGTAGCCATAGCGGATGCTGTTGTTGGCCTCATACTGGCGGCGGCTCAGGATCACGGGCACGTTGGTGTACTGCTCATCGCCGGGAACCATCCAGCGGTTCTTGAACTCCTTCGTCATAGAGGTCATGTCAGAATAGCGGGCAGAGAAGACGGGGTCAAGACGCACCACATTGCCGAACGAGTAAGTGATGAAGAAATTCAGGGTGAAGCCCTTCCACTTGAACATGTTGCCAAACGAGCCCTGGACCGTTGGGTCGGTGGGACCTTCGTACTTCAGGTAGCTCACCTTCTCGCGCTCCTGGAAGTTGATGTCGTAGGTGGTCACTTCGCCGGCCTCGTTGATGAAGGTAGGCATACCGTCTTCATTCAGTCCCTGGAAGGGAATAGAGAACAAGGCACGTACGGGATAGCCCTCAAGACGTCCACCCATGTTGGTAATCAGGTCGATCACACGGTCGCGGCTTGCCAGATTGGTAATCTCAGTCTTGGTGTGAGAGTAAACCAGCGAGGTGGTCCAGCTGAAGTCCCTGGTCTTGATGTTCGTGGTGCTGATAGACAACTCCTGACCGCTCGACTTCATGTCGGCAGAGTTAGCCCAGCGAATCACCTGACCGCCAATACCCTGAGTGGCCACAGGACCAATCTCGTCGAAGTTCTTACGCCAGTACATATCGAAGGCCACATTGATGCGGTCGTTCAGGAAACCGGCCTCGAAACCGAAGTTGAACTCGTGCTTCTTCTCGTAGGTCAGGTCGTCGTTGGCAAGGTCCTTCATGTGAATACCTGTCTCCTTGTCCTGCGTGAATAAGCGATACGGCGTATAAGCCTCGAAGACATTCGTCGAACTGGTATAGCCAGTGGGCGGCGGAGTAGCAGTCAGCGAGTAGCTGGCTTTCACCTTCAGGTGCGACAAGGTCGGGCGCAGGCTCTCAAAGAATTTCTCCTGGTCGGCATTCCACGAACCTGCAATGTTCCAGGTAGGCGTCCAGCGGGCGCGGCGGCTCTTACCCATAGCGTTAGAACCTTCGTAGCGGATGGTTCCGTTGATGACGTAGCGGTTGTCAAAGCCATAGGTGGCGTTTGCAAAGAATGCTGCCGAGCGCGAGTTGGTGTTGCTCAGCGTATAGTACTGGTTGTTGTCCTCCAGGGTCTTCTTGAAGAACTGATAGACGAAGAAAGGCAGTTCACCCTTGTAGTACTGCATACCGACACCATTGAAGTAGGTGCGGTTGCGCTCAATCTCTGTCGTCTCCATACCACCGAACAGATTCACGTAGTGCTTCTGTGCGAAGGTGTGTGTATAGTTGGCTGTCAGACGGAAGTTGTAGTCCCTCATGCGGTTGTCGGTACGGCGCAGGAAACCACCATTGGGCAGCACCGAAATGGGAAGGGCGTATGGGTCGTCAGGATTGGTGTACAGATAGCGGTTGCCGTCGCGGATAATGCTGTTACCCATTGCGCGGTAGGCCTCGGCCTGGTTAGAGTCGTCCAGGATATGGTACTCCTGCGAGGTGGTGGTGTACTTCAGTGCACCAAGCAACGAGATTTCCAGGTCGCTGATGGGCTTGTACTTCAACTCTCCCTGGAACTTCGTATCCACAAAGTTCACGTCGATATAGTTAGTCTCCAGCTCGTGCATGATGTTGAAGGGAGCATAGTTGGAGTGATAGTAAGTATCGGGATCCAGAGCACGCGAGGTGTTCAGGGCATACGAGTAGGGGTTGATGTCAAAGTCGCGCTTGACGTTGCCCGATACCACGTCGACGTCCTGGCTCAGCGTACCGGGAGCGCGCTGCTTACGATAGCTGCCGCTGCCAATCAGGTTGATGGTCAGATTGTCGAGAATCTTGTGATTCAAGTTCAGGTTCATGGTGTAGCGCTGCACCTTAGACTGCTTGTACCATCCGGGATCGACCATGGCCGAGATAGAGCCATAGTACTGTGACTTCTGCGTACCACCGCTCAGGCTGACAGAGTGGTTCTGCTGAATAGCACCAGAGAAGAGCTCTGAGAACCAGTCGGTATTTCTGAACTCAGCATTCTGCAGGTAAGCATACTCTGCCTCCTGTGTAGCAGGCAGGCCAAACTGTCCCGTAGTGGCGTTATACTCGTTCATCAGCTCGTACATCTTACCGTAGACACCATAGTCGGAACCATTCAGCACATTGCTGTATGCCAGCCAGCCTTTCTCCTTCAACTCCTTGTAGATACCCATCTGGTCCTGAGAGTTCAGGATGTTGAAGTTGCTATACGACGGCTTCAGACGGGTGGTAAACTCACCCATATAATTAATGTGGGCCTGTCCGACCTTACCCTTCTTGGTGGTGACGACAATCACACCGGCCATGGCGCGGGCACCGTAGATAGAGGTGGCCGAACCGTCCTTCAGAATCTGGAACGACTCGATATCGTCAGAGTTCAGACCGGCGATGGCCGAAGAAATCAGCGTTTCGGGGTTACCAGACGACAGCGCGTCGGAGTCGATATCGGTCACGTCCTCCATGATGACACCGTCAACCACCCACAGGGGCTTTGACGAACCGTAGATAGACGTAGCACCACGCACACGGATCTTAGGAGCCGTACCAAAGGTACCCGTCACGTTTTGCACACTGACACCAGCCGAACGGCCTTCCAGCGAACGGCTGACATCTGCGATACCGTTCAGCAGGGCATCCTCAGCATTCACCTTATCCGTTGCACCTGTAAACATACGGCGGTCCATACGTGTCATACCCGTCACCACGACCTCCTCCAGCTCTGCACTGTTGCGCAGCGTGATGGTCATGCCGTTCTGGGGTGTCACGGTCTCGGTCTCCATACCGATGTAGCTTACTTGGATCTTCTTGCCCGAAGGCACCGAAATGGTAAAGTGACCATTAGCATCGGTCACCGTACCCGTCTTCTGTCCCTGCACCAACACCGTGGCCCCGATGACGGGCTGGTTGTCTTCGGCAGAGACGACGGTACCTGTGACTTTTGTCTGGGCCAATGCCATTCCCAGACTCAGGAACAGGCAGGCCAAAAACATCGTTAGTCTTTTTTCCATAAACACTCTCTTGTTTTTTGTTGATATTGAATTAATATAATTATGTACGTGTACGTAAAGAACAGACCATGAGACTAAAGCGTCTTTTTCGTGCCTTTCCGAAACATTTCCTCCAACTCTGCGGGAGAGGTGTCGGCAGTTGTCCGCACGGCGCATGATTTGCAAAAGTACTATTTACTTTTGTAAAAAACGAATAATTTTATAAAAAATGCACATTTTCGTGCAAGAAATTAACAAATCAGCCCTTTTTTCGCCCTAAAAGTGCGATTTTGTGCTAAAAAGTTTGCAGAATGTTAATCTTTGTTGCCAGACTCTTTACAGCGGGTTAGTAATAATACGGAGGTACACTCCCCCACCTCGATTAGCGGATGACCTTGCGGACGCTGCTGCCCTGGCGGACGATGGTGATGCCGCGCCGGGGAGCGGCGGCGGTGGTGCCGTCGAGGCGGTAGTACTGCAGCGGTAGGCTCTCGCTGACGGAGGGAAGGCGAAGGCCGGATGCTATTTCCTCGTTGGACACGGTGAGGGTGCCGTTGTTGGCCTTCGACAGATAGAACGTCGACTGCTTCAGCCAGTCGGTGTCTTCGCAGAGCATGGGCTGACAAGTGCTCTCGCGATGGTCCTTCGACACCCAGGTGAGCTTGTAGGCTCCCGCAGGCAGCTCATCGAAGTCGACCTCTATCGGATCATAGTCATAATTGTCCTGTTCATCGGCATGCAGGTTGGTATAGCCTTTGCCGTACTCTATCGCGCCGGGCGACATCTGCTCGAGCAGCTTCAGCTGGGCGTAGCCCTTGCCGTCGGTGCTCTCCACGTAGAGTCCTACCTGGCCCGTAAAGGGAAGGAAGTGGGCATTATATACAAGATAATAAGGTATCGTCAGTTTGCGCTGGCGGCTGGAGACAGCGGGTTTGGCAAAGTAATAGACCGACCACCGGGAGTGGTAGGTGCCTGTAGGTCCCGACTCGGGCATGGGCTGTATGCCGATGTTCATCTCCTGGCCCTGGCTGAACTTATAGCCCGGCACGTCGAGCAGGTCTACCTCGTAGAATCCGTCGCCGGCACCGCCCCAGCCCCAGTTGACATACACCATGCCGCTCTTGTCGATGCCTGAGAGCACAAACGCATGGGCGCCCTGGCCCTCGGCATCCGTAGCGGCATAGAGGATGGGCCGACGGGCCTGCAGCTCGGCATCGATCATCGACATCCACTGCTCCGACGAATAGAACACGCGCTCACAGTACTGCAGGGCCAGCGAGTCGTACTGGAAGTTGCGGGCCAGGGCCAGAGCCTGGTCGTTGGTAAAGGCTCCGCTGGCCTCCGCGGTGTAGGACATCCTGCTGGCCTTGCCGCAGTCGTACACCAGCGTAGCCACAGCGGTCTTGATGGCTTGCTTGGTTGCTGCTCCATAGGTGACATAGGGCATATTCGTCCAGTTGTAGACACCATTCACGGCCTCTTCGACGTAGTTGTCGTTCACCGTATAGCCACCCATGCCCTGTCCTTGTGCAGGCCACTCGTAATAGCGGAGCACCTGTGCCAGCGCCGTGGCTATGCAACCGGCCGGGGCATGCGACTTGTCGATGATGGGGCATCGGTCATTATAGGGCGTGCCCTGGTCCCACCGGGTCTTCAGGAAATTGTCTACCTGACTATACTTCCTGGCCCTACGGGCGGCAGCGCCATGCTGCAACGCCTGGTCAACGTGGCGGAGCCACCATTGGAGTCCGCAGGGCATCTTGTCAGGCACGTAGGCCGACGGTGAGTAGCCCAGCACCTGAGTGCCGTCGCCATACTTGTTGAGCACTACAAAGCCACCCGCTGCGGCACCATACACGACATATCCCTCCGTCTCTGCCAGCTTGGCAGGGTCGGAGGTAATACCCATCTGCTGCAACTGCCGGGCGGCAGCGCGCTGCCTGCGCTGCTCCTGCACGTCGGCACCATAGGAGGCCAGGGCGGCACCCGCCAGCAGCAATACGACCAATAGCTTTCTCATCGTCTCGCCAGCGGGATATTACTTCACCTGAATCACCAGATACTTGCTGGTAGACCAGAACTGCGAGGGATTCTCGATGCGCAGCACATACTGCTTGTTGGCATCCTGCTCCAGACGGTAGCTCGACGCGGGATGCGAGGTGAGCAGCTTGGCCGAACGGCTATACAGCTTGATTTCCTTGTCTACGCGGATGTCAATCTTGGTAAAGTAGTCCTGGTTGAAGTTAGAGCGCAGCACCTCGCCATCGGCAATGATGCGCTGCTCCTTCAGCTCCTTCTTGGTGCCGAAGACAAACCATGCCGTGTTGAGCTCCTTGTCCTGGGCCGAGATGGTCTGCGACTTCTGTGTGGTCTCCTCCATCAGCGTACCCACATCGGTCTTCAGGTCGGTCACCTGGGTGGTGAGCTCGCCAATCTGGATGTCCTTGGCCTCCAGCTCGGCCACGAGGGCCTTGATCTGCGAGTCTTTCTCCTCCAGCTGGCGGGTCAGGTTGTCGATGGTGCGGCGCAGCTGGTCGCCCTTCACTGAGCTCTGGCGGAGCTGGCTGCGCAGCTTGTTGATGAGCTCGCGGTTCTGCTGCATGGTCTGCTGAATGAACTGCAGATTCTCGGAGATACGCTCCTTCATGCTGGCACCCTCGCCCTGACGGGCCACGCTGACGCGGTCTTCAGCGGCACTGATGGCGCGAAAGCCCTCCTCGATGTCGTTGAAGGTCGACATCATGTCGTTGATCTCGTTATCTTTCTGGGCAATGATGCGGTTCAGGGAGTCGCGCTCCTGCTGAGCCTGCTGGTCTACAGCCTGTTGTGCCTTTTCGTTACAAGCGGCGAATGCCATGAGACACACTGCAAATAAAAATAGTTTTTTCATGTTGTTCTACTTATTTATTACTCTTTATCTTTTTTGTTTTTCTCTTCTTTCTCCTCCGTCTTGCCAGCCACGATGATGACGAACTCGCCGCGCGGCTCGTGCTCGGTGAAGTGGGCCGTCACCTCGGCCAGCGTACCGCGCACACTCTCCTCGTGGATCTTGGAAATCTCGCGGCACACGCTGCACTGACGCTCCGCCCCGAACTCCTCGCTGAACTGCTGAAGGGTCTTCAGCACCCGGTAGGGCGACTCGTAGAACACCATCGTGCGCGACTCGTCGGCCAGGCTCCTAATCTTGGTCTGCCTGCCTTTCTTCTGGGGCAGGAAGCCCTCGAAACAGAAACGGTCGCAGGGCAGTCCGCTCGACACCAGGGCCGGCACAAAGGCCGTAGCCCCGGGCAGCGTCTGCACCTCGATGCCGGCACGCACGGCCTCGCGCACCAGGAAGAAGCCCGGGTCGCTGATGCCCGGCGTACCGGCATCGCTCACCAGGGCCACCGTCTGGCCGGCCTGCAGACGCTCGATGACGGAAGCCGAGGTGCCATGCTCGTTGAACTTATGGTGCGACAACAGGTGCTGCTGAATGCCGAAATGCTTCAAGAGGATACCCGACGTCCGTGTATCCTCCGCCAGCACCACGTCGGCCTCTTTCAGCACCCGGATGGCACGTAGCGTCATGTCTTCCATATTGCCCACAGGAGTGGGAACGATATACAGAATACCCATATCGGCTGCAAAGTTAGTGTTTTTGAAGGAAAAGTGGATAGTGAAAAGTGAAAAATTTGCTGCCACACTGAACATTTTTTCATTTTTCAACGACATTTCTCCTTCTCATTTCTCATTTTTTCATTTAAAATGCCTACCTTTGCAGGCATGATGACAGAAAGCCATGTGGGCGAGACACACCGCCCAGGAAGAATAGAAGTAGTGTGCGGCAGCATGTTCTCGGGCAAGACCGAGGAGCTGATCCGCCGTCTTCGCCGTGCGCAGTTTGCCCGCCAGCGCGTAGAGATATTCAAGCCCGCCATCGACACCCGCTACAGCGACGAGGAGGTGGTGAGCCACGACCACAATGCCATCCCCTCCACCCCACTCGACTCCTCGGCCAGCATCCTGCTGCTCTCGTCAGACATCGACGTGGTAGGCATCGACGAGGCCCAGTTCTTCGACATGGGACTGGTGGATGTCTGCAACCAGCTGGCCTACCGCGGCGTACGCGTCATCATTGCCGGACTGGACATGGACTACAAGGGTGTACCCTTCGGTCCCATCCCCGCCCTCTGCGCCATTGCCGACGATGTCACCAAGGTACATGCCATCTGTGTGAAATGCGGCAATCTGGCATACGTCAGCCACCGCACCGTGCAGAACGACAAGCGCGTTCTGCTGGGCGAGACACAAGAGTACGAGCCGCTCTGCCGCGACTGCTACCAACGCGCCATCGAGGAGGAAAACAAAAAAACATCCCAATAAATTTGGCTATCTCAAATATTTTATGTAATTTTGCACCCGCTTTCGTTATAACGCAAGCATCCGCGATCCGCTAGCTCAGTTGGTAGAGCACAACACTTTTAATGTTGGGGTCTTGGGTTCGAGCCCCAAGCGGATCACCAAAGCCACGCCAAGGGAGCCGTTCAGGTTCCCTTTTTTCATGCCTGAAAACACAGAAAGTTTGTGAAACTACGAGCAAAGTCCGGCGTAGTATCAATATTACAGTTCATTGAGCAAATCCTCTGCATTGACACCTTGTAGCTCCAATGTGTATTTGGTTTTGCTCATAAATATCTCGTTTGAGGTGCAAGTTCGTCGGAGAAATTGAGCAATAAAGATTCGTGCCTCTAAAGAAACACGGGTATAAAGGTACAAAAAGTTTGGTAATCTCAGTTTGTTGATTAACATCTTTTTAGATAAATATCAGTCTAATTCGGACTAAATTATAACACGTTCCTGTGACGAAAACACAGCACCTCCATACAATTATCTGCCTCATTGTAAAAAACAAGTTAGCCCAATTCATCAAACGAACTAACTCAATGGATGAATTGAGCTAACTCGATGGATGAATTGAGCTAACTGGATGAATGAGTTGAGCTAACTCATAATTTTGCGACGATTTTCTCCAGCCAATGCTGGTCTACGGCATCAAAGGTATTGAGTTCCTTGGAGTCTATGTCCAGCACGGCCTTCACCGTGCCGTCGGCACTGAACACGGGCACTACAATCTCTGAGCGCGAGAGGCTGCTGCAGGCGATGTGACCGGGGAACTCCTCTACATCGGGCACGACAATGGTCTCGGCCCGCTGCCAGGCGGTGCCGCAGACACCTCGCCCGTAGGCTATATGCATACAGGCCACCGGCCCCTGGAACGGCCCGAGGCGCAGCTCACTGGCCGGTGCCTGGGTAGGACCGTGTCGCAGCTCTGAGGCTGGGGTCTGGACATCGGTGGCGGCGTGTTGCCTGACCAGGTAGAACCCTGTCCAAAAGAAACCCATCGTCTCGTGGATGGCAGCGGCGACGTTGGCCATGACCGATACCTCGTCGGTCTCGCCCTCAATCAGTGCCGCAATCTGGCTGTCCAGCAGGCGGTATTTCTCTTCTTTTTCCATCATGTGTTGTGTTTGGTGATATAAAAGGGTACGACTGTTGCCAGACGTACCCTTTCCGTATGTTCAATAGTGTGTTGATTCCTATCAGTCAATAGCAGGTTCCTGGGCAAAGTCGAGCACGTTCTTGCGGTTGGCCTGCATGCGCTCGTACTCCTCCTTGGAGCCGACAATAATCTTCTCGAACTCGCGCTGACCGGTACCGGCAGGAATGAGGTGTCCGGCGATGACGTTCTCCTTCATGCCCTCCAGATAGTCGACCTTGCCGCGGATGGCTGCCTCGTTGAGCACCTTGGTGGTCTCCTGGAACGATGCGGCCGACATGAACGACTTGGTCTGCAATGCGGCGCGGGTGATACCCTGCAGAATCTGTGTCGAGGTGGCGGGCACGGCATCGCGCACCTGTACGATCTTCAGGTCGCGGCGCTTCAGGCTCGAGTTCTCGTCGCGCAGCTTGCGGGCGGTGACAATCTGACCCTTCTGCAGGTTCTCGGAGTCACCGGCGTCGATGACCACCTTCTTGCCCCAGATGCGGTCGTTCTCCTCGGCGAAGTCGAGCTTGTCGACAATCTCCTGCTCCAGGAAGGCGGTGTCGCCCGGGTCGTTGATCTGCACCTTGCGCATCATCTGGCGGACGATAATCTCGAAGTGCTTGTCGTTGATCTTCACACCCTGCAGGCGGTAGACGTCCTGCACCTCGTTGACGATATACTCCTGAACGGCCGTGGGACCCTTGATGGCCAGGATGTCGGCAGGAGTGATGACACCGTCGGACAGCGGCGTGCCGGCACGCACGGCGTCGTGCTCCTGCACCAGAATCTGCTTCGACAGCGAGACGAGGTACTTGCACTGCTCACCAGTCTTCGAGGTGACGATGATTTCGCGGTTACCGCGCTTCACCTTACCCATCGTGACCTCACCGTCGATTTCGGACACGATGGCGGGGTTGGACGGGTTGCGAGCCTCGAAGAGCTCGGTGACACGGGGCAGACCACCGGTGATATCACCACCCTTGGCAGCAGCACGGGGAATCTTGACGAGCGTCTCACCAGTCTTGACGGTCTGGCCGTCCTCAACGACGACGTGACCACCCACAGGGAAGTTGTACGTTCCGATGACATCGCCGCTGGCACTGATGACATCGCAGGTGGGCACCTTCGACTTGTCCTTCGACTCGGTGACGATCTTCTCGGTCAGACCGGTCGTCTCGTCGGTCTCGGCACGGAAGGTGATACCCTCGATGACATCGTGGAACTTCAGCGTACCGGCATACTCGGTGACGATGACGGCATTGAACGGATCCCACTGGGCTATCTTGTCGCCCTTCTTCACCTCGTCGCCATTCTTATAGTAGAGTGACGAACCGTAGGGGATGTTCACCGTAGAGAGCACAATCTTCGTATTGACATCGACGAAGCGGAGCTCGCCCAGACGGCTGACTACCATCTCGCACTCGCGGCCGTCCTCGTCGAACGGCACGGTACGAACCTCCTCCATCTCGATGATAGAATCGTTCTTGGCCACGATGCTGGCGTTGGCGGCAGCGTTGGCAGCCACACCACCGGCGTGGAACGTACGGAGGGTCAGCTGAGTACCCGGCTCACCGATAGCCTGGGCTGCAATCACACCGACAGCCTCGCCCTTCTGTACCATCTTGCGGGTAGCGAGGTTGCGGCCGTAGCACTTCATGCAGACGCCATGACGCGACTCGCAGGTGAGCACGGAACGAATCTCGACCGACTCGATGGGCGAGTCCTCGATGGCCTGGGCAATAGGCTCGGTAATCTCCTCGCCGGCAGCCACGATGAGCTCGCCGGTAGAGGGATGGATGATATCGTGTACGGAGACACGGCCGAGGATGCGCTCATACAGCGTTGAGATGACCTCGTCGCCATTCTTCAGGGCGGTGCAGACCAGTCCGCGCAGCGTGCCGCAGTCTTCCTCGTTGATGATTACATCGTGCGATACGTCCACCAGACGGCGGGTCAGGTAACCAGCGTCTGCGGTCTTCATAGCGGTATCGGCCAGACCCTTACGGGCACCGTGAGTAGAGATGAAGTACTCCAGCACGGACATACCCTCCTTGAAGTTCGACAGAATGGGGTTCTCAATAATCTGGGCACCCTCGGCACCTGCCTTCTGGGGCTTGGCCATCAGACCACGCATACCAGAGAGCTGACGAATCTGGTCCTTCGAACCACGGGCTCCGGAGTCGAGCATCATGAAGACGGCGTTGAAGCCCTGGTCGGCCTCGGTCATCTCCTTCATCAGCACATTGCCGAGGTCGTTGTTGATATGTGTCCAGGTGTCGATCACCTGATTGTAGCGCTCGTTGTCGGTAATGAAACCCATGTTATAGTTCTCGGTAATCTGCTGCACCTCGGCATTACCCTTCTCCACCAGGTCTTTCTTCGACTCAGGGATGATGATGTCGTCGAGGTTGAACGACAGACCGGCCTCGTAGGCCATGCGGTAACCCAGGTTCTTGATACCGTCGAGGAACTCGCAGGCCTCTGCGAAACCTACGTTCTTGATGACATCGGCAATGATGTCGCGCAGCGACTTCTTAGAGATAATCTTGTTGACATAGCCTACCTCCTTGGGGATGATGCCATTCACGATGACACGACCGACAGAGGTCTCGACCATGCGCTTGCAGGGCTTACCGTCAACAATATCGTCGACGACCACCTTTACTTGGGCGTGCAGGTCACACTTGCCCTCGTTGTGGGCAATGATAGCCTCCTCAGGACCGTAGAAGGTCAGGCCCTCGCCTTTGGCTCCCGGACGAATCTTGGAGATATAGTAGAGTCCGAGCACCATATCCTGTGAAGGCACAGTGATAGGAGCGCCGTTGGCGGGGTTCAGGATGTTATGGCTCTGGAGCATCAGGATCTGAGCTTCCAGAATGGCCTCGTTCGACAGCGGGAGGTGGACAGCCATCTGGTCACCGTCGAAGTCGGCATTGAATGCCGTACATGCCAAGGGGTGCAGCTGGATGGCCTTACCCTCAATCAGTTTGGGCTGGAAGGCCTGAATACCTAAGCGGTGCAGCGTTGGTGCACGGTTGAGCAGCACGGGGTGACCCTTCATCACGTTCTCCAGGATGTCCCAGATGACGGGCTCGCGGCGGTCGACAATCTTCTTGGCCGACTTGACGGTCTTCACGATACCGCGCTCAATGAGCTTACGGATGATGAACGGCTTATACAGCTCGGCAGCCATCAGCTTAGGCAGACCGCACTCACCCATCTTCAGCTCAGGACCGACGACGATGACCGAACGGGCAGAGTAGTCGACACGCTTACCGAGCAGGTTCTGACGGAAGCGGCCCTGCTTACCCTTCAGCGAG
The DNA here is from genome assembly GCA_946548065.1 of uncultured Prevotella sp. Classification (GTDB taxonomy): domain Bacteria; phylum Bacteroidota; class Bacteroidia; order Bacteroidales; family Bacteroidaceae; genus Prevotella. Next base: position 28,337 of record CAMNPM010000023.1, read on the forward strand.
TCTGAGAGTGACTTCAGCGGACGGTTGGAGTCGCTCTTCACGGCACTCGACTTGCGGCTGTTGTCGAACAGGGAGTCGACAGCCTCCTGCAGCATACGCTTCTCGTTGCGCAGGATGACCTCGGGAGCATGAATCTCGATGAGGCGCTTCAGACGGTTGTTACGGATGATGACGCGACGATAGAGGTCGTTCAGGTCGGAGGTGGCGAAGCGGCCGCCATCCAGGGGAACGAGCGGGCGCAGCTCCGGGGGAGTGACGGGGATAATCTTCATGATCATCCACTCGGGACGGTTGATTCCCTTCTCGACGCTCGAACGGAAGGCCTCGACCACCTGCAGGCGCTTCAGGGCTTCGTTCTTGCGCTGCATGGACGAGTCGCTGTTGGCGCGGTCGCGCAGCTCGTAGCTCAGCGAGTCGAGGTCGATGTTCAGCAAGAGGTCGTAGATAGCCTCGGCACCCATCTTGGCCACAAACTTATTGGGGTCGCTGTCGTCCAACAAGTAGTTGTCCTGCGAAAGCTGGTTGTCAACAATATCGTTATACTCCTCTTCCGACAGCAGGTCATAGGGTTGCGAACCCAGCACGGGGTTGCCCTCGGCATCCTTCCTGCCTTCCAGCGCACCAGGCTTAATCACCACATAGCGCTCATAGTAGATGATGGCATCCAGCTTCTTGGTGGGCAGTCCCAGCAGATAGCCAATCTTGTTAGGCAGGCTGCGGAAGTACCAGATATGAGCCACGGGAACCACCAGCTCGATGTGTCCCGTACGCTCGCGACGTACCTTCTTCTCTGTCACCTCTACACCACAGCGGTCACAGACGATGCCCTTGTAGCGGATGCGCTTATACTTGCCGCAGGCACACTCGTAGTCCTTGGTAGGACCGAAGATGCGCTCGCAGAACAAACCGTCGCGCTCGGGCTTGTAGGTACGATAGTTGATGGTCTCAGGCTTGGTAACCTCACCAAACGAACTCTCGAGAATCTCCTCAGGTGATGCCAGTCCGATGGTAATCTTGGTGAAATTACTCTTTATCTTTGTATCTTTCTTGAAAGCCATATTTATTTACGATTTACCTATTTACGATTTACGATTTATTAGTCCATCTTGATGCTGAGACCAAGACCCTTCAACTCGTGCAGCAGCACGTTGAGCGACTCAGGAATACCGGGAGTAGGCATGGGCTCGCCCTTGACAATAGCCTCGTAAGCCTTCGAGCGGCCTACCACATCGTCGGACTTGATAGTAAGAATCTCCTGAAGCACATGGCTGGCACCGAAGGCCTCCAGTGCCCAGACCTCCATCTCACCGAAGCGCTGGCCACCGAACTGGGCCTTACCGCCAAGGGGCTGCTGGGTAATGAGAGAGTACGGGCCAATAGAGCGAGCGTGCATCTTGTCCTCTACCATGTGGCCGAGTTTCAAGAAGTAGGTAATACCCACCGTAGCAGGCTGGTCGAAGCGCTCACCGGTCTCACCGTCATACAGATGGGTAGAGCAGAGGCGGGGCAGACCGGCCTTGTCGGTCCATTCGGCAAGGTCTTCCAGCTTGGCACCGTCGAAGATAGGTGTTGCAAACTTCACACCGAGACGCTTGCCTGCAGCACCGAGAATGGCCTCGAAAATCTGACCGAGGTTCATACGTGAAGGCACACCTAAGGGGTTCAGTACCAGGTCGACGGGACGGCCGTCCTCGAGGAACGGCATGTCCTCCTGACGTACCACCTTCGAGACGATACCCTTGTTACCGTGACGACCGGCCAGCTTGTCTCCGACACCAATCTTACGCTTCTTGGCCACATAGACCTTAGCCATCTGCAGAATGCCTGAGGGCAGCTCGTCGCCAATGGTGATGGCAAACTTCTTGCGCTTGTTCTCGGCATCGAGCAGCTTGAACTTCTTCAGGTAATTGATAATCAGCTTGGCAATGAGCTCGTTCTTATGCTCATCGTTGGTCCAGTTGCTGATCTGGATGTCGCCGTACTCGAGGTTGCGCAGTGCGGTCATCGTGAACTTGCTGCCCTTCGAGATAATCTCGGCACCGGTATAGTCCTTCACACCGTTGGAAGTCTTGCCCTTGGTCAGGGTGGCGAGCTTCTCGATGAGGATATCCTTCAGGTCGGCAATCTTTGCCTCGTGCTCCTCGTCAATCTTAGCGAGGGTAATCTTATCCTGCTGCTTGTTCTGGCGAGTCTTGACGGCACGGGTGAAGAGTTTCTTGTCGATGATGACACCCGTCAGTGAGGGATTGGCCTTCAGTGAAGAGTCCTTCACATCGCCGGCCTTGTCGCCAAAGATGGCACGAAGCAGTTTCTCCTCGGGCGAGGGATCGCTCTCGCCCTTCGGTGAAATCTTACCAATCAGAATATCACCGGGCTCGACGCGGGCACCCACGCGGATGACACCATTGTCGTCGAGGTCCTTGGTGGCCTCTTCGCTGACATTGGGGATGTCGGAAGTGAACTCCTCAGCACCACGCTTCGTCTCACGGACATCCAGCGAATACTCATCCACATGGACGGAGGTCAGGACATCTTCGCGGACGATACGCTCGTTGAGCACAATGGCATCCTCATAGTTGTAACCCTTCCAAGGCATGTAGGCAACGAGCAGGTTGCGGCCCAGTGCCAGCTCACCGTTCTCGGTGGCATAGCCCTCGGTGAGGATGTCTCCGGCCTTGACGCGCTGACCCTTGTCACAGATAGGACGCAGGTCGATGGTCATATTCTGGTTGGTGCGGCGGAACTTCGGAATGCGATACTCCTTCAGTGCGGGCTCGAAGCTGACGAACTCCTCGTCCTCGGTACGGTCGTAGAGGATGCGGATGGTGGTGGCATCTACATAGTCGATGACACCATCGCCCTCGGCAGTAATCATGGTGCGAGAGTCCTCACACACCTGACGCTCGATACCGGTACCGACGATAGGAGCTTCGTTGTGCAGCAGGGGAACGGCCTGGCGCATCATGTTCGATCCCATCAGCGCACGGTGAGCATCGTCGTGCTCGAGGAACGGGATGAGCGAAGCGGCGATAGAGGCAATCTGCTGCGGAGAGACGTCCATCAGGTCTACCTGTGAAGGGGGCACGACGGGGAAGTCGGCATCCTGACGGCACTTCACCACCTTGCGGATGAAGGTACCGTCGTCGTTCAGCGGGGCATTGCCCTGACCAATCACGTGGTCTTCCTCCTCCTCGGCAGTGAGGTATACTACTTCGTCGTTATTCAGGTTGGCCACACCATTCTCCACCTTGCGGTAGGGAGTCTCGATGAAGCCAAGCTCATTAATCTTGGCATAGACACACAACGACGAGATCAGACCGATGTTCGGGCCTTCAGGACTCTCAATCGGGCATAGACGACCGTAGTGTGTATAGTGTACGTCACGCACCTCGAAGCCGGCACGCTCACGCGACAGACCGCCAGGTCCCAGTGCAGAGAGACGACGCTTGTGGGTCACCTCGGCCAGCGGGTTGGTCTGGTCCATAAACTGCGACAGCGGGTTGGTGCCGAAGAACGAGTTGATGACGCTCGAGATGGTCTTGGCATTGATCAGGTCGGTAGGCGTGAACACCTCGTTGTCGCGAACGTTCATGCGCTCACGGATGGTGCGGCTCATACGGGCCAGACCGATAGAGAACTGATTCGACAGCTGTTCGCCTACGGTGCGTACGCGACGGTTCGACAGGTGGTCGATATCGTCGACGGTAGCCTTCGAGTTGATCAGCTGGATGAGATACTTGATAATCTCAATGATATCCTCTTTGGTCAGCACACGGACATCGATGTCGGTGTCCAGCCCCAGCTTCTTGTTGATACGATAGCGGCCTACATCACCCAGGTCGTAACGCTTGTCGGAGAAGAAGAGGTTCTGGATGACCTCACGGGCACTGGCATCATCGGCAGGGTCGGCATTACGCAGCTGACGATAGATGTAGAGTACAGCCTCCTTCTCCGAGTTCGACGGGTCTTTGGCCAGCGTATTGAAGATGATGCTGTAGTCCTGGGCCACAGCCTCATTCTTGTGAACAAGAATAGTAGAAGCACCGCTCTCCAGGATGTCAAGCATATTGTCTTCCGTAATCTCGGTCTCGCGCTCCATGATGACCTCATTGCGCTCGATAGACACTACCTCACCGGTATCCTCGTCTACGAAGTCCTCGTTCCAGCTCTTCAGCACACGGGCAGCAAGCTTCATGCCGATAACCTCCTTCAGGGCCTTCTTGTTCACCTTTACCTCCTCGGCAAGGTCGAAGATCTGAAGAATGTCCTTATCGGTCTCGAAACCGATGGCACGCAGCAGGGTAGTAACAGGCAGCTTCTTCTTACGGTCGATGTAAGCATACATCACGTTGTTGATGTCGGTAGCAAACTCTATCCAGCTTCCCTTGAAGGGGATAATACGTGCACTATAAAGTAAGGTACCGTTGGCATGCACGCTCTGTCCGAAGAATACGCCCGGCGAACGGTGCAGCTGGGAAACGACAACACGCTCAGCACCATTAATGACGAACGTGCCATTGGCGGTCATATAAGGGATAGGGCCAAGGAAGACATCCTGAACAGAGATATCGAAATCTTCGTGGTCAGGGTCGGTGCAGTAGAGCTTCAACTTAGCCTTCAAGGGTACGCTATAAGTCAGACCACGCTCCAGACACTCATCAATAGAATAACGGGGCGGGTCGATATAGTAATCCAGGAACTCAAGAACGAAATTGTTACGCGTATCGGTGATAGGGAAGTTCTCTGCGAACACCTTATACAGACCGTCGTTCTTGCGTTCCTCAGGCGGAGTGTCCAACTGCAGGAAATCCTTGAAAGACTTCAATTGCACGTCGAGGAAATCCGGAAACGGCAACGGGTTCTTGACGCTGCCAAAACTTACTCTGTTTTCTACTTTCTTTGTTGCCATATATTACTTTTATTTATCTAGTATTCCCTAGTTTTGACTAGCCTAACTAGTAAAACTAGCTCCGACTAGAATAAAAAGACAGAAAAGGTTAAGAACCTCCGACTGGGAAGTCCTTAACCAATTGAAATATTGCTGTTTACTGAATTACTTCAGCTCAACTACGGCACCAGCCTCTTCGATAGCCTTCTTCAGGTTCTCAGCCTCGTCCTTAGACAGGCCTTCCTTCAGAGTAGAAGGAGCACCGTCTACCAGGTCCTTAGCTTCCTTCAGACCCAGACCGCAAGCCTCCTTAACGGCCTTAACGACCTGCAGCTTAGCGCCACCTACTTCCTTCAGTACTACGTCGAAAGAAGACTTCTCCTCAGCAGCGGCAGCCTCGCCACCAGCAGCAGGACCAGCAGCAACAGCAACAGCTGCAGCGGCGGGCTCAATTCCATACTCGTCCTTCAGGACTGTTGCCAACTCTTGTACTTCTTTTACTGTGAGGTTAACCAACTCCTCAGCAATAGCTTTAATATCTGCCATTTTATTTAAAATTTTAATTGTTTTTTAATGTTAATGTTTGTTATCTCTTTCGCTTATTTGTTACGCTCAGCGATAGCGTCAAGCAGTCCGTGAATCTTGCCACCGGCATTCAGGCCAGAGACAACAGTCTTGATAGGCGACTGCAGCAGGGCCACAACATCGGCAATAAGTTCGTTCTTGCTCTTGATAGCAACCAGCTCATCAAGCTTGTCAGCACCCACGAAGAAGCCCTCCTCAGCATAAGCTGCCTTCAGGGCGGGGATGCCTTCCTTCTTGTATTCCTTGAGAAGCTTTGCGGGTACATTAGCTGTCTGCGTGAACATCACAGCCGTGCTGCCCTTCAAGCTGCCATAGAGCTCAGAGAAGTCAATATCAGAAGCCTCGAAAGCCTTGTGCAGAAGCGTGTTCTTCACAACGACCATCTTAATCTCATTCTTGAAGCACTTGCGACGCAGATCGCTCGTCTGCTCAGCGTTCAACCCGGCAATGTCTACCAGATAAAAATGAGGATATTCCTTCAGCTTCTCACCAAGTTCTACTACGATAGTATCTTTTAATTCCTTTTTCATTTTACTAAACTTTTACGAGTTATTCAACTGATTTAGGATCTACCTTGATACCAGCGCTCATGGTGCTGGAGATAAAGATACTCTTCATATATGTACCCTTGGCAGCAGCCGGCTTCAGCTTGATAATGGTCTGCAGGAACTCCTTGGCATTTCCGTAAATCTGCTCGGGAGTGAAGGTAATCTTACCGATAGAGGCATGTACGATACCAGCCTTGTCTACCTTGAAGTCAATCTTACCCTGCTTAACTTCCTTGACTGCCTTAGCAACGTCCATAGTAACAGTGCCGCTCTTGGGGTTTGGCATCAAGCCACGGGGACCCAGGATACGTCCAAGGGGACCCAGCTTACCCATGCACGAGGGCATTGTAATAATCACATCAACATCAGTCCAACCCTGCTTGATCTTGTCGATATACTCGTCCAGACCAACATAGTCGGCACCTGCTTCCTTAGCAGCTTCTTCCTGATCGGGAGTACAGAGAGCGAGCACGCGAGTCACTTTACCAGTACCGTTCGGCAGCGATACAACGCCACGAACCATCTGGTTAGCCTTACGTGGGTCAACGCCCAAGCGTACATCGATATCAACAGAAGCCTCAAACTTGGTGGTGGTAATCTCCTTCACCAGCTCTGCAGCTTCCTTCAAAGAGTATGCTTTCCCTGCTTCAACCTTATCAGCTACCAACTTTTGATTTTTTGTCAGTTTACTCATTTCTTTAATTGAAGTTATTTGTTATTTACCAGGGAAGTCCCCTTTAACAGTGATACCCATGCTACGTGCTGTACCTGCAATCAGCTTCATAGCAGACTCAACGGTGAAACAGTTCAAATCGCTCATCTTATCTTCAGCGATGGTGCGAACCTGATCCCAGGTCACGCTGGCCACCTTCTTACGATTAGGCTGAGCAGAACCACTCTTAACCTTAGCAGCCTCTAACAGCTGAACAGCTGCAGGGGGAGTCTTGATAACGAAGCTAAAAGACTTGTCTGCATAGTAGGTAATAACGACAGGAAGAATCTTACCTGCCTTATCCTGGGTTCTGGCGTTGAACTCTTTGCAGAATCCCATAATATTGATACCCTTCGAACCCAGTGCAGGTCCAACGGGGGGTGAGGGATTCGCAGCGCCACCTTTAATCTGCAATTTGATTAATCCAGCAACTTCTTTAGCCATTTCTGTTTGTTATTAATAATGATTTTCATATAAGTCCCAGGAGTGGAAGCCTCCCCAGACCGTATATAGAACAGGCATACCGTAACACTTACACCTTATTCTTTCTCTACTTGTGTAAACGACAATTCCAACGGAGTCTTACGACCGAAGATCTTCACCATCACCTTCAGCTTCCGCTTCTCAGTGTTCACCTCCTCAATGATACCATTGAAACCACTGAACGGACCATCAGTCACCTTCACCGTCTCATCCACCTGGTAGGGGATATTCAGCTCAGCACTCTCAATGGTCGTCTCCTCAGCAGTACCCAGGATGCGGTTGATCTCTGCCTGACGTACCTCCTGCGGGTTGTCCATACCTCCCAAGAAACCAAGCACGTTGGGAATGAAGCGCAACATATGCGCCACTTCACCCTGTAACGAAGCCTGCACCAGCACATAGCCGGGAAGGAACAGCTTTTCCTTGACGACACGCTTACCATTCAGAAGAGTAGCATACTTCTCAGTAGGAAGAAGCACCTCACCAACATGTGCATCGAGCACATCGTTATGCTTCTTAGCTGCATCGATGTACTCCTTTACTTTTCCTTCCTTACCACTGACAGCACGCAACACGTACCACTTCATTCCTGTATCCGACATCGTCTCTGAATCGTCTTATTAGTTGGGATAAATAGAACTCATAGCAGCCTTGAACACAACGTCCATCAGCCATACTATAATTGCAATAATCAAAGAGGCCGACAGTACCACCACGGCACTCTGTGTCAGCTCCTTGCGCGAGGGCCAAGTAACCTTGTTAGCCAGCTCCTCATAACACGACTTGCAATAATTGATGAATTTCTTAATAATCTTCATACTTTTTTCTTTTTCTTGCACGGGAAGGAGGACTCGAACCCACGACCCTCGGTTTTGGAGACCGATGCTCTACCAACTGAGCTATTCCCGTATGTAAGTCCCCGCCCGTTCTTGCGCGGGGACTTGAATTGTATTTTCTAGTTATACTAGGTTCTACTAGACTAATATCTAGATTAATCCTCGAACACCTCTGTGATCTGACCAGAACCAACGGTGCGGCCACCTTCACGGATAGCGAAACGCAGACCCTTGTTCAGAGCAACAGCGTAGATGAGCTCAACGGTGATCTCTACGTTATCACCAGGCATTACCATCTCAACACCTGCGGGGAGAGTAATCTCACCTGTGCAGTCCATGGTGCGGAGGTAGAACTGGGGACGATACTTGTTGCCGAACGGAG